>JANOHS010000144.1:0-3367 GCA_031406655.1 Micrococcales bacterium | reverse complement strand
GATGGGGTTGCGCAGCGGTTGGGTGACGTAGGCGAACCCTGAAGGGCGATGCTCGGACACGACCGCGTCCAGGACGGCAAAGGCCAGAGGCGTGATCACCAGGAGCTGCATGAGCAGGACGGGGGCGATGAAGGATGCCGTCCCGAGGACATACACGGTGATGGGGAGGCCGAGGTTTCCCGCGTTCACGTAGGCCGACGACAACGCGCCCACGACGGTGTCGCCGGTCGATCGGCGCCACAGGGTTCGTGCGAGCAGGACATAGACCGCGGCCGTCCCGACGAAGCTCAGCGCCGCGACTGCCAACCCTGAGGACAGGACCTGGTCGACCGGCGCCGTCGAGAGGGTCTGGAACAGCAGCGCAGGGGTCGCCACGAAGAAGACCAGACGGGTGAGCAGCAGCTGGCTGTCGGAACGCAGCACCCCCAGATGGGCAAGGAGGAACCCCAGGCCGATGACGGCCCCGATGGCGGCGAACCCCGCGAGCACTCCCGACAAGGCGCTGAGGTCAGCCGCGGGAGGTGGAGCGAGGCTTCGCGGTCGCCGCTTCGCACAAGGCGTCCAGCGTGGCCTTGACCGCCGGAACCCGTTGCAGGTCAGCGGTGGTGACCACATGGACCGCCCGGCGCGAAGCCGGCTCGATCGGCAGGGTGACGACGTCGGGGTGACTGGCGCTGCGCAGGATGAGATCGGGGATCAGCGCCACGCCCAGGCCCTCGGCGACCAGGCCCAGGACGGCGACGTAGTCCTCGGTCTCGAACGACACGTTGGGCGTGAACCCGGCCTTGTGGCACAGCTGCAGGAGGTGACCACGACAGCGCGGACAGCCGGCGATCCACGACTCGTCGCCGAGCAGGGACAGGTCGCCGACCTTGGCGCCGGCCATCGGATGGTTCTTGGGCAGCGCCAGGCGGACCTCGTCGTCGAGCAGCTTGTGGATCACGAACATGTCGAGGTCCTCCTCGCCGCGCCCGAGGTCGGTGCCCTCGTAGGCGAAGGCCACGGCGAGGTCGCACTCGCCGGCACGCAAGGCCGCCAGGGACTCCGGTGGCTCGGCCTCGGTGAAGGTGACCTTGATCTCGGGGAACCGTTCCTTGACCAGGGCCAGGGCGCGGGGGACCATCGTCGCCGAGGCCGAGGGGAAGGCCATCAGCCTGACCCGCCCGGCGCGCAGCCCGGCGATGGCCGCGACCTCTTCCTCGGCAGCGGCAAGGGCGGACAGCACTCCCACCGCGTGCCGTGCCAGGACCTGACCTGCCTCGGTGAGGCGCACGTGTCGCCCCACCCGCTCGACGAGAACGGTCCCGCTGCGCTGCTCGAGGCGGCGCACCATCTGCGAGATCGCGGGCTGTGAGTAACCCAGCGAGACGGCCGCACCCGTGAAGCTTCCTTCGTCGGCGATCGCGCGCATCACGCGCAGCCCGGCTGCATCGATCATGTCGGAAGTGTATAACGAAGCGTTATCGGTTGACCACATTCCGTGCTGTTGCGTGATCTGGGAGTCGTTTGTCACAGTGGTCCTCATGTCCTCCACCGACGGCGCCGTACCGACCCTCCCGACCGACGTGGCCGACCCCAGGGTGTCAGGTGACGAGCTTGCCCTGGTCAAGGCGCAGTTCGCCCCGGTGCCCGGCTACCTCAACGCGGCGACGCTCGGCCTGCCGCCGATCCCGGTCGTCGATGCTGTCCACTCGGCAGTCGCCCGGTGGCAGCTCGGCCAGGCCACGGCCACCGGGTATGACGACGACGTGAGAACGGCGCGAGCGGCCTACGCCCGCCTGGTCTCCGTCCCGCCCGAATGGGTCTCAGTGGGGTCCCAGACCTCGGTGATCGCGGGTCTGGTCGCGTCCTCACTGCCGGACGGCGCCGAGGTCGTCTGCATCGAGGGCGACTTCGCCTCGGTGCTGTTCCCCTTCCTGGTGCATGCCGATCGCGGCGTCACCGTCCGTCAGGTGCCCCTGCCCGAGCTGGCCTCGTCCCTCACCGAACGCACTGCGCTTGTTGCGTTCTCGCTGGTTCAGAGTGCCTCCGGCATCGTCAGCGACGGCCCGGCGATCGCGGCCGCGGCACGGGCCGTCGGCGCACTGAGCTTCTGCGACGTCACCCAGGCTGCCGGCTGGCTGCCCATATCGGCCGGTGACTACGACCTGACGGCGTGCTCCGCCTACAAGTGGCTGTGCCATCCGCGCGGCACCGCGTACCTCACCATCCGTCCGGAGGTGGTCGAGCGCGTGCGTCCGATCCACGCCGGCTGGTATGCCGGTGACGACGTCTGGGGCTCGGTCTACGGACCGTCGATGGCCCTCGCCCACGACGCACGCCGCTTCGACGTCTCGCCGGTCTGGCTCTCGTGGGTGGGCGCGGTGCCGGCCATCGAGGTCATTTCCATGGTCCCGACGGCCCTCATCGGCGAGCACAACATAGCGCTGGCCGACGACCTCTGTGCTCGCATCGATGCGCCCGCTGGCGGCAGTCCTATCGTTTCGCTGCCCGACGCCTCGGGCGAGCTGGCCGGGCGGCTGGCCGAGCGCGGTGCACGCGTGTCGTCCCGGGCCGGCCGGGTTCGCATCGCCTTCCACATCTGGAACACCCCCGACGACGTGGATCTCGTTGCCACAGCTCTGAGCTCGTCAGCCCGGCCCTCTAATTGGCGATGACTGTGAGGTTTGGGCTGCGCTCGTTGGCGATGACTGTGAGGTTTGTGCTGCCATCACAGCCGAAGGAGCACAGTCATCGCCAACGAGAGCGCTGGCGTTGAGGCTGAGGCTGATGGGTGCCTGGTTCGTCGCATACTGGTTGACGTGGAGGCAGCGTTGACGACGGCGCCGGACCGGACGGCATACCAGCGGCTGGTCGAGCTCCTGCGCGCCGGGAACGTCAGCCTCCTCAGCGGCGCCGGCTTGTCCACGGAGTCTGGCATCCCGGACTACAGGGGGCCGGACGGCAGGCGGCGCGTGACGCCGATGACGTATGGCGAGTTCGTCGCCTCGCCGACGAACCGGCAGCGCTACTGGGCGCGCAGCTTCGTCGGATGGCGACGGTTTGCCGGCGCCGGGCCCAATGACGGACACCGCGCCGTCACGGATCTTCAACGCCAGGGCATGGTTCGGGCGATCATCACGCAGAACGTCGATGGTCTGCACCAGGTAGCCGGCGCCCGCGATGTCCTCGAGCTGCACGGCAATCTCGATCGCGCCCGCTGCCTGGACTGTGGGGAGACCACGAGCCGGACCGAGCTCGACGCGCGGTTGCGCGAGGCGAACCCGCGCTTCGAGGGTCTGGCGGGGGAGATCCGCCCCGACGGCGACGTGGTGCTGCCGGATGATGCCGTGGCCGGCTTCCACCCGCCGCGGTGTCTGGTCTGCGC
>JANOHS010000136.1:0-4645 GCA_031406655.1 Micrococcales bacterium | reverse complement strand
CGCCTCGATCTACGCGTGGACCGGTGGCCTCAAGCACCGCGGCAAGCTCGACGGCACCCCCGAGGTGACGGCCTTCGCCGAGACCCTCGAGCGGGTCTGCGTCCAGACCGTCGAGCAGGGCAAGATGACCAAGGACCTCGCCCTGCTCGTGGGCCCGGACCAGCCGTGGCTGACCACGGAGGAGTTCCTCGGCGCCATCGACGAGAACCTCGCGGCGGCGCAGGCCTGATCGGACGCTTTCACGCGCACCGTTGGTCTCGGGGCGGGTCATACCCTCTGGGTATGACCCGCCGGTTTGTGATGATTCATACCGTTTTGCCGCACCCATTCGGTTACTTCGGGTCAGCAAACGGCCGACCCATGGCTCAAAGTGGCCACGCTCCGCAATGGCCATCACGACTCTTGTCCCATGAGCACTGATCTGAGAGCGTCGGCCCGCCGTCTCGGTGGGGCCGTGGTGCTGCTTCTGGCCTTGAGCCCTGCGGTTATCCTGAGCGCCCCCGCCGCCCAGGCGTACACGCCCAGCGCCGCGACGGTCGCGGCGTACGAGGCCCGGGTGATCTACCAGATCAACGTCCAGCGGGCGAGGTACACCAAGGGCAAGCTGGCGGCGGTGTCGTGCCCGGACCGGTACGCCGAGTCCTGGGCCGCCTACCTGGCCCGCACAGGGTCCTTCTACCACCGCGAGATGATGCCGTTCCTGACCGGCTGCGGGGCCTCACGGGTGGCCGAGAACCTGGCCCGCGGCAACGTCAGCGCCGACCGGATGGTCGCTGCCTGGATGGCATCGCCCGGGCACCGCGCGAACATCCTGGACGGCCGGCTGACCCAGATCGGCGTCGGCGCGGTCTACGCCGGTGGCCGGTGGGTCGTGGCCGCAAACTTCGCGCGTCCCTGAGGACAGGTTCTCGACCGGTCAAGGGTTGGTCATGATTAGTCACGGTTGGTCATGGTTCGCTAGGAAATAGGCCTACTTAGCGTATTTATCGCTAGTTTCGCCGCCATGACCACTGATCTGAGAGCGTCGGCCCGCCGTCTCGGTGGGGCCTTGGTGCTGCTTCTGGCCCTGAGCCCGGCGGTCATCCTGAGCGCCCCAGCGGCCCAGGCGTACACGCCCAACGCCGCGGCGGTCGCGGCGTACGAGGCCCGGGTGATCTACCAGATCAACGTCCAGCGGGCGAGGTACACCAAGGTCAAGCTGGCGGCGGTGTCGTGCCCGGACCGGTACGCCGAGTCCTGGGCCGCCTACCTGGCACGCACCGGATCCTTCTACCACCGCGCCTTGATGCCGTTCCTGACCGGCTGCGGGGCCTCACGGGTGGCCGAGAACCTGGCCCGTGGCAACATCAGCGCAGACCGCATGGTCGCTGCCTGGATGGCATCACCTGGACACCGCGCCAACATCCTGGACGGACGGCTGACCCAGATCGGCGTCGGCGCGGTCTACGCCGGTGGCCGGTGGGTCGTGGCCGCGAACTTCGCTCGCCCCTGACGAACCACCCACGTTCGCCCGCGCGGATGGCGCGGCGTCAGGGCTCGCGCCGGGCCGGTCCTCCCGCAGTGACGGCGAAACAGTCGGGGGCGCCAAGACCGCTGTCCGCAAAGGCGCGCAGGACCCCCGATATCACCTCGGCCTCGCTGTCGCTGGGGACCAGCGCTATGGCCGAGCCACCAAACCCCCCACCGGTCATCCGGGCTCCCAGTCCGCCGTGGGCCGTTGACGTGTCCACAGCCAGGTCGAGCTCCGCGCAGGAGATCTCGAAGTCATCGCGCATGGATGCGTGCGAGGCGTTCAACAGTGGGCCCACGTCGTGCGGGCGCCCGTCGCGCAGCAGCGCCACCATCTGACGGACGCGTTCGATCTCGCTCACGATGTGCCGCACCCGCGCCCGGAGCACCTGGTCCGGGAGCCGGTCAAGGGCCTCGTCGAGGTCGCCGAACGGGATCTCGCGCAGCCAGGGCAGGCCCAGCCGGCGGGCAGCCTCCTCGCAGCTGCGGCGCCGCTGCGCGTACTGCCCATCGACCAGCGTGTGCTCGGCACGAGTGTCCATGACCAGCAGTGAGAGGCCATGGCCGGACAGGTCGAAGGGCACCTGCTCGACCGAGCCGTCGCGACAGTCGAGCAGGAGTGCGTGGCCCTCCCGGCAACGCAGGGACGCCGACTGGTCCATGCCTCCGGTCGGCGCCCGGGCGATGGTGTTCTCGGCCCTGACGCAGATGGCGGCGAGGGTTGCACGAGCCTGGTCATCGCAGAGCAGGTCCAGGTCCAGGAGGTCGGAAACCGCTGCGGCGACGGCACACTCGAGCGCCGCCGAGCTGGACAGCCCGGCGCCGAAGGGCACCCGGCCGTCCACCATGAGGTCGAGCCCGGCGACCTGACGACCGTCGTCCTGCAGGGCCCAGAGGACACCCGCGGCGTACGCCCCCCAGCCTGACGGGTTGCCCGGCCGGACGTCGTCGAGGTCGAGCTCGTACTGCTGGGACGACTGCAGCGAGCGCAACCGCAGTCGGCGGTCCGCGCGGAGGCGCACCGCGGCATACGTGCGGTGGGGGAGGGCTATCGGCAGGCACAGCCCGGCGTTGTAGTCGGTGTGCTCGCCCATGAGGTTGACCCGTCCCGGCGCGGACCACACGCCCGAGGGCCTTGCGCCGAACGCGTCTGCGAACGACGCCACGATCGTCGACCCGGTGGGTGCGGCCAACTCAGCCCACCTCGCGCAGGCGGGCAGCCGTGGCCTCGGGAGCCACGTCGTTCACCCATGCCCCGACGCCGGACTCGGAACCCGCGAGGTACTTCAGCCGGCCGGGCGCGCGCAGGACCGACATCACCTGCAGGTGCAGGCGGGAGACCTCACGTCCCTGGCGCACGGGCGCCTGGTGCCAGCCGGCGATGTAGGGCAACGCGATCGGCGAGCCGTCGGGCGCCTTGTAGTAGCGGTCCAGGCGTCGCAGCAGGTCGAGATAGACCTCAGCAAGCTCATCGCGTTCGGCCTCGTCGAGGGCGACCAGATCGGGGACGTCGCGGTTCGGGGCCAGGTGCACCTCGACCGGCCACCGGGCGGCAAACGGCACGTATGCCGTCCAGTGGGTGGCGCGGATCACCACCCGCGATCCCGCATCCAGCTCTGCCGCCAGCAGGTCGGCACCCAGCAGGCGACCCGTGCGCTCACGGTGTTCGGTGGCCTGTCGCAGCAGCGCCATGGTGCGGGCGGGCACGAACGGGTAGGCGTAGATCTGCCCGTGCGGGTGATGAAGGGTGACGCCGATCTCCTGCCCACGGTTCTCGAAGGGGAAGACGTGCTCGACGCTGTCCAGTGCCGACAGCTCGCGGGTCCGGTCGGCCCAGGCGTCAACGACTGTCCGGGCGCGGGCCGGCGACAGGGACGAGAAGCTTGCGCCGTGGTCGCTGGTGAAACAGACGACCTCGCACCGGCCCAGCGCCGGAGCCTCGGCGAACAGGGGGGTGAGGGGGGATCCGGGGGTGGTGGACTGCATTGCGAATGAAGGGAAGCGGTTCTCGAAGACGACCACGTCATACTCGTCAGCAGGGATCTCGGAGGGCACCGTCCCACGGCCAGTCGGACAGAGGGGGCACTCGCCGGCGGGGGGCAGGAACGTGCGGCTCTGGCGGTGGCCGGCGATGGAGACCCAGTCGCCCGTGAGCGCGTCGAGGCGCATGGTTCCGGACTCCGCGCGATCACCCAGCGGGCGCCGGTCGGCCATGTCCCGGCGCCTGGCCCCACTCCTGTAGGGCTCGGAGTCGTCGAAGTAGATGAGCTCGCGGCCGTCGGCCAAGGTGGTGGAGCTCCGTCGGACCCTCGGGGAGGCTTGTGGTGGCTCGGTCATGAGCTCTGGAGGGTCCGTGGCCGGTTCTCCTGGTCATCATCGTGCGGCTCGGCCACGATGAGCTGCCCCACCTGTTCGCTGACTGCTCGGCGCGCCACCGCGTCGAGCTCGGCGTCGGTCACCAGCACGTCGACCTGCCCGAGAGTGGCGATCGTCGACAGTCCGATGACGCCCCACTTGCTGTGGTCTGCCACGACGATGACACGTCGGGCGGCCGCAATGAGCGCCCGGTTGGTGGCCGCCTCGATCAGGTTCGGCGTGGTCAGACCCGCGACCGGGTCGATGCCGTGCACCCCCAGGATCAGCGTGTCGACGTGCAGCTGGCGCAACGTCGCCTCTGTCACCGGTCCGGCCAGGGCGTCCGACGGAGTGCGCACGCCGCCGGTCAGGACGACGGTCAGGTCGTCCCGCTGGGCGCTGTGCAGCAGGTCGGCCACCTGGGGCGAGTTGGTCACCACGGTCAGGCCGGGGACGTTGAGCAGCTCCTGCGCCACCGCATAGGTCGTGGTGCCGGCCGAGATGGCGACCGAGGCGCCGGGAGAGATCAGGCCGGCGGCGACACGTGCGATGGCCGACTTCTGCCCGGGGAAAAGCTCGGACTTCACGTGGAAACCGGGCTCCTCGGCGCTGCGTCCGCCGACGGCTGTGGCGCCGCCATGGACCTTGACCACCAGGCCCTTTGCGGCCAGTGCCTCGATGTCGCGGCGTACCGTCATGTCGGAGACGCCAAGGACCTCGACCAGCTGGGAGACGCGCGCTCCGCCAGCGCGGTCGACCTCGCGCAGGATGGTCTCTTGTC
>JANOHS010000134.1:0-13530 GCA_031406655.1 Micrococcales bacterium | reverse complement strand
AGCATCTCCTGCAACGACTCCGTCGGGTTGTGACCGGGACCGAGCGATATCGAGCTGATGGCGGTGTCGACGACATCCGCGCCGGCTTCGATGGCCTTCATCAGCGAGACCAGGGTGACCCCGGTGGTCGCGTGGCAGTGCACGTTGATCTGCATGCCGGGGATCTCGGCCTTGATCGCCGACACGATGTCGTATGCCGGCTGCGGCTTGAGCAGCGCGGCCATGTCCTTGATGGCCAGCGAGTCGACGCCGACGTCGGCCAGCTCGCGGGCCTGGCGCACGTAGCCGTCGATCGTGTGCAAGGGGCTGGTCGTGTAGCAGATCGTGCCCTGAGCGTGCTTGCCGACCTTCTTGACGGCGGCGATGGCGCGCTCGACGTTGCGCGTGTCGTTCAGGGCGTCGAACACCCGGAAGACGTCCATGCCGTTCTCGGCGGCCTTCTCCACGAAGTGGTCGACGACGTCGTCACCGTAGTGGCGGTAGCCAAGGAGGTTCTGGCCACGCAGCAGCATCTGCAGGCGGCTCTTCGGCAGCAGCGTGCGGAAGGTCCGTAGGCGTTCCCACGGGTCCTCGTTGAGGAACCGGATGCAGGAGTCGAAGGTGGCACCCCCCCAGCACTCGACACTCCAGTACCCGGCGTTGTCGATGTCCTCGCAGGCACCGACCATGTCTTCCATCGCCATCCGGGTTGCCATCAGGCTCTGGTGCGCGTCCCGAAGGGCAAGCTCGGTGACACCGATCTCTCGTAGCGTATCCACGGACCCAAGTCTGTCTCAGATTCGCTCCGTGGCAAGCCTGCCGTGTCGGGAGATGTCTCTCGCTGCAGAGGTTCTTCTTACGCTGCAGCGCTTTCGACGCTCAGTGGGTGTCGAAGGTCTCCATCGCCTCGATCAGGTCGCGGACGCGGCGGCGCAGGATCTTGCCGATCTGGGAGCGCGGCAGCTCCTCCACGACCACGACGCGGCGCGGCACCTTGTAGCCCGTCAGACGCTCGTGGGCGTAGGCGCGCACCCGTTCGGGGTCCACCGTGGCGCCCGCCACCGCAACCACGGCGACGACGACCTCCTCGCCGC
This sequence comes from Micrococcales bacterium, assembly GCA_031406655.1. GTDB lineage: Bacteria > Actinomycetota > Actinomycetes > Actinomycetales > Dermatophilaceae > UBA4719. The sequence goes on along the minus strand of JANOHS010000134.1, from coordinate 12,457 downwards.
TGTCGCCGGCCGACGTGACTCCGACCACGGCGAGGTCTTCGATCTCCGGCAGCTCCCTCAGGACGTCCTCGACCTCTGAGGGGTAGACGTTGAAGCCGCCGGTGATGATCAGCTCCTTGATCCGGTCGACGATGCGGACGAAGCCGTCGGCGTCGGCGACCGCGATGTCGCCGGTGCGGATCCAGCCTCCCGGGAGCAGCACCGCGGCGCTCTCCTGGGGACGGTTCCAGTATCCGGCGAACACCTGCGGACCGTGGATGAGCAGCTCCCCCGGCTGCCCAATGGCAAGGTCCCGGAACGGGTCGTCGGGGTCGACGATGCGAATCCGGGTTGACGGAAACGGGACACCGACTGTCCCCGGCCTTCGGGTCGTGGCGGCCGGGTTGCCTAGCGAGATCGGTGAGGTCTCGGTCATCCCGTAGCCCTCGACGAGCAAGCCTCCGCTGACGGCCTCCCAGGTCTCGACCACGGCTGGTGGCAGCGCCATGGCGCCCGAGATCGCGTAGCGGATCGAGGTGAGGTCGACGCGGCCCTCCCGGGCCGCAGCGGCAAGCCGCTCGTAGATCGGCGGGACAGCGGGCAGGAACGTCGGGGGGCGTCGTCGGATCGCAGCGATCATCTGCTCGAGGTCGAAGCGCGGCAGCAGCACCAGGGTCGCCCCGATGCTCATCGAGAAGGTCAGGCATAGCGTCAGCCCGTATGCGTGGAAAAGTGGCAGCACCGCGTATACGGTCTCCTGACCGTCCTTCATGCCGGGCATCCATGCCCGGCCCTGGGCTGCGTTCGTCTGAAGGTTCCGGTGGGTCAGGACCGCACCCTTGGGTGTCCCGGTGGTCCCGCCCGTGTACTGCAGCAACGCGACGTCCTCGGGGCGCGGCTGCGGATGGGCCGGATCGAGCGGGCCGGTCGAGGTCGAGACCCGCTCCCAGCTCAGGACCCCTGCGGGCACCGGGCCGGTCATCGCCGCGCGTCCCGCGCGGGCCTTGGCCACGGGGAGCCGCAGCTTGAGTCGCATCAGCCACGGCACGGCGATCGTCAGGTCGACGGCCAGGATGACCTCCACCGCGGTCGTGGCGCGCAGCCCATCGACCACCGGTGCCGCCTTGTCCCAGCAGACGACGACCTTCGCACCGCAGTCGGCCAGCTGGTGCTCCAGCTCGGGCGCTGTGTACAGCGGGTTGTGCTCGACGACGACCGCGCCGAGTCGCAGGGCGGCGTAGAAGGCGACCACGTGCTGCGGGCAGTTGGGCAGCACCAGCGCCACCCGGTCCCCCGCCTTCACACCCAGGGTGCGCAACGCCTCTGCGGCCTGGACCACCGCCTCGGCCAGCTCGGTGTAGGTCGTCTCGGCGCCGAAGAAGTCGAGGGCAACCCGGTCGCGATGGCGCAGGGCGCTCCTGATCAGCATCTCCGGCAGCGACTCGGCCGGAACCTCGACCTCCGCCTCGACCCCGGGGGCGTAGCTCGACAGCCAGGGCCGCCCGCTGAGCGGGCCCCTGTCCTCGCTGGCTTCACGCGTGCTCGCGCCGTCTATGTCCACCTGGTCTCCCACCTCGAGTGCCTCCCGCGACCATCACTCCGCTTGCTTCTCCTCGCCGTAGTAACCCCGCCGCAGCAAGGTGGTCAGCTCGGCGACCAGCGGCATCCGGGGGTTGGTCCGGTTGCTGAGGTCCCCGAAGACCTCCATGGCCAGCTCGGGCAGGGCTTCCAGGAATTCCTTCTCCTCGACCCCCGCGGCCCTGAGCGTCCGCGGCATACCAAGGGTGTCCAACAGGTGCTCGACCGCCTTGAACAACCGCAGCCTGCTCTCCTCGGGGGTGCGTCCGCCGAAGATGACCCGGCCCAGCTGGGCGTACTTGTCGGGGGCGACATAGGAGGAGTATCCGGGCGCGGGCATGAACTTGGTTGGCAGGGAAGCGTTGTAGCGCAGCACGTGGGGCAGGAATACGCCGTTGGCGCGGCCGTGGGCGAGCCCGAACCGCCCGCCGACAGCGTGAGCCAGCGCGTGGTTGGTGCCGACGAAGGCGTTGGAGAAGGCCAGCCCGGCCAGCGTCGCGGCATTGGCCATGTCGGTGCGTGCCGCGAGGTCGGCTGGGTCCGCGTGGACCTTGGGCAGGGCGTCGAAGATCAGCCTGGCCGCCTGGACACAGAAGGCATCGGTGTACGGCGAGGCGAAGATCGACACCTGCGCCTCAAGCGCGTGGGTGAGCGCGTCAACGCCGCTGTCCAGGGACACCGACTCGGGCATGGACAGCGTCAGCATCGGGTCGACGATCGCCATGTCCGGGACGAGGCAGTAGTCGACCAGGGTCTCCTTGCGCCCCTCGACGGTGATCACGGCGGCCGGTGAGACCTCCGACCCGGTTCCCGCGGTGGTCGGGATCGCGACGAGCTGGACGGTGTGCCCGTCGCGGGGGTACTCGGCCACCCGCTTGCGCGGGTCCAGGAAGGGCAGGGTGAGGTCACCCAGCTTCAGCTCCGGGTGCTCGTAGAGCAGTCGCATGGCCTTGGCGGCGTCCATGACCGAGCCACCACCCACGGCGACGATGAGGTCGGGGCCAACCCTTCGAAGCAGCTCGACGCCCTTGCGGATCGTCGCTTCGCCGGGCTCGGGCTCGACCTCGCTGAACACCTGCAGGTGCCGCGACTGGAGCTTGGAGCGCAGCTGGTCCACCACGCCCCGCTTCTCGGTCAGCGCATCGGTGACCACCACCGCGATCTCGGACTGGATGTCACGCAGGTTGTCCAGCGCCCCGGCGTTGAAGTAGGTGTTCGAGGGCACGCGGAACCACTGGGAGGGTGTTCGCCGCCGGGAAATGGTCTTGATGTTCAACAGCTCCCTGTAGTTGACGTTCTCGGTCGTGCTTGAGCCGCCCCAGGTTCCGCAGCCCAGGGAGAACGTTGGCGTGAGGTTGTTGTAGATGCCGCCGAGGGCGCCGACAGCAGTGGGCGCGTTGACCAGGATCCGGCCGGTCCGCACCGCGAGGGAGTAGGCGTTGATCACGGCGTCGTCGTTGGCGTAGATCGCCGAGGTGTGTCCGAGCCCGCCGTGCTCGGTCACCAGGACGGCGGCGGCGATGGCGTGCTCCTCGCTCTCGGCCCGCACCACGCCCAGCACCGGCATGAGCTTCTCCTGGACCAGCGGGTGCGACCCGAGCGCCTCGAGATCGGAGGGCAACGACGCCAGGAGCACCTTGGTGTCAGGCGGGACGGTGAACCCCGCCCGCTTGGCCAGCTTCGGGGCCTGCTGGCCCAGAGCCGATGTGTTGACCTTGTCGCCGCAACCGAACGCGAACTCGCTCAGCTTCTCGGCCTGTTCCGACGTCAACAGCTGACCGCCCATCCGCCCGAACTCGGCGAGCACCTCGTCGTAGATCACGTCGTCGATGATGCAGGTCTGCTCCGCGGGGCAGATGACGGAGGCGTCGAACGTCTTGGAGATCAGGATGTCCACGACGGCGCCCTTGATGTCCGCCGTCCGGTGCAGGTAGATCGGCGCATTGCCCGGGCCGACGCACAGACCGGGTTTGCCCGACGCGTTGGCCAGGGCCACGATCTTCTGACCGCCGGTGACCCAGATGAAGTCGACACCGGGGTGTTTGAACAGGTAGTGGGTCACGTCGTTGGCCGGGTCGGGCAGCACCTGTAGAGCCCCTGCGGGCATGCCGGCCTCCTCCGCCGCGTCCCTGAGGATCTCGACGGTGCGCTCGCAACAACCGATCGCGAGCGGCGACGGCCGGAAGATCACGGCGTTGCGCGTCTTGGCCGCGACGATCGCCTTGTAGAGGACGGTGGAGGTGGGGTTGGTGACGGGGGTGATGGCCAGCACCACCCCGATCGGCTCGGCGACGTGGACGATGTTCCGCTCGATGTCCTCGTCGATCACGCCGACCGACCTCTTGTCCTTGAGGTAGTCGGAGAGAAACTCGGTCGCGACGTAGTTCTTCACGACCTTGTCCTCAAAGACCCCGAAGCCGGTCTCCCTGATCGCCAGCTGCGCCAGCTCGGCGGCGGCCCGAACTCCGGCGGACACCATGGCCTCCACGATCCGGTCCACCTGGGCCTGGTCGAGATCGCGGAAAGCGCTGGCGGCCTTCACCGCCTTCTCGACGGCAGCGTCGACCTCCGGACGACTCGCCTCCGCTTGCTGCGTCTGCTTGGTCGCCGTTGCCGTGGTCATCACGCGCTCCATCCTGAAGTTGTTCCCGCCATGCACATGCTCGTCATTCCGCCTGCGAATGACAATGTATTCCTGAGTGACCCGCGCGACACCCGAAACCGTGAAGGTCCGCACGGGGTCGATCGACGTGGTCCTGAATGTCCTACGCCTCGGCGTCCGACCAGGCCTGTCGCACGACTCCGATCGCCTCGCTCGCGGTGACGTGCAGCCGGGTCTGGTGACCGAGGGCCCTTATCCACTCACCCTCGTCGAGCTTGCGCCCGAACCCCGGGGTAGGTGTCTCTCGGTGCGGGGAAGGGCATCCACGCCTCAACCACCCGATGCAAGGACGTGGTCGAGTGCTAGCCGAGGTCGAGCTGGGCCAGCTCACCGCGCGAGGTGACGCCGGTCTTGGTGAAGCAGTTCCGTAGATGAAACGCGACGGTGCGAGGCGAGATCCAGCACTGTGCGGCAACTTCCTTGTTCGACATGCCCTGGCTGACCAGCTGCGCGACCTGCAACTCCATGGGCGTGAGCTTGAGCTGGGTCGACGGGTCGCGTTTGCGGGCGGTCTCCCCGGACGCGCGCAGCTCCTGGGTCGCCCGGGCGATGAGCGGCTCAGCGTGCAGGTCCTCGAAGATCTCCAGCGCGAGACGCAGGTGGGTGCGTGCGTCGACCCGGCGCTGCGAACGTCGCAGGACCTCCCCGTACGCGAGATGAGTTCGTGCCCGGTCGTAGGGGCGCCCCCCGCGGGCGTGATGCGCCAGCGAGCTCTCGAACAAGGCGGGCGCCTGGGCGGCCTCAGCGATCACCGCCCTTCCGTGATCCACGGCGGCCAGTGCCCACGGCCACTGGGTGGCGTCGGCGAAGGAAGCCAGCTGCCCGACCCACGTTGCGGCCTGCTCATTGTCGCCGACACGAGCCGCGGCCTCGACCCGGTCGACTGCGGCCATCCGGCGGATGGCCGGCAGTCTCAGCTGGCTGAGGTGGTGGAAGGCTGCGCTGGTGTCGCCTTCGTGAGCTGCCCGCGCCCCGCTGGCCCAGCGGGTGAGGTCGTGGACCGGGTCGGCCAGGACTCCGAGGGGATGGCCCGCGGCGACCTCGCCGAGCTCATCGAGCAGCGAGTCGAATTCGGGCTTGCCCTGAAGCGCACAGAGCAACGTCAGCCAGGCGAGCGGGGCCACGGTCAGCGGCCGCAGACCGGCGCTGAGGCTGAGGGCAAGCGCTTCGTCGGCGGACGTCCGGGCGGCCGTCCACTGACCGGCGGCCAGCTGCGTGAAGGCCAGGCGCGGCAGCGCATACAGGACGGACATGACGGCGCCGCTCTCACGAGCACCGGTCAGCATCACGGTGAAGCAGCGCCGGTGTGCTTCGTCGTCTCCCAGGTGCAGGGCGGCGTTGCCCAGGTTCGCCAGAACGTCCGGGTCGCTGACCTCGACACCGGCCTGCAGAGCAAGACGCAGCGACGCCACGGCGCTCGCCCAGCTCTCGGCAGAGGCTTCGGTCACGCTGACCAGGAGCTGCTTGAGGCAGCGCGTGCGAGGCGCCTCGCCGGGTGCGGCATCCGTGGGAACTGTTGTGGCATCGAGTGGCGTGGTGCCGCTGTCAGCGCCGTACATGCTCAGGACGGCGGCGGCCACCGCCATCTCGAGCGCGCGCGCCGGGTCGTCGGCAGCCACAGCCCGAGCGGCCTTCGTGAAGATCCGGTGCGCGTCCGACGCGGAGCCGACGTTGACCTCGATCCGGCCTCGGAGGCGGTCGATGTCGGCCCGTAACAGCCGGTCTTCGGCGCCCTGTCTGGCCGCGGTGGCCGTCGCGCGTGCCCTGGTCGTCTGCCCACACGCCCAGGCGTTGCGACCAGCCGCGAACAAGCGCGCGGCGCGTGGCTGCTCGCCGGCGGTCAGCTCGGCGGCGCGTTCGTATGCGGCGGCGGCGGCAACGTACCCACCACGCCGTTCGGCACGGACCGCTGCCCGTTCGAGCGCCTCGACGACCCCCTCGTCCGGTCCGTCCGCCGCCGCCGCGCGATGCCATGCCTGCCTGTCCGGGTCGTCGATGTGGCCGAGCGCCTCAGCCAGGGCCCGGTGCGCCTCACGACGTTCGAACCCGGTCGCTGCCTGGTAGACCGCTGACCGCACCAGCGGATGCTGCACCCGCACGCTGTCACCTTCGGTATGGACCAGGCCGGACTGCTCGGCCTCGACCAGTGCCCGGTCGTCGAGCCCGAGGACCGTAGCAGCGCGGTGCACCGTCGAGAGCCGTCCCGAGTCGTCGGCGGCCGCGATCAGCAGCAGCGTCTGCACCTGCTCGGGCAGCCGGCGGCACCGGTCCAGAAAAAGGCGCTCCACACCCGCGGTCAGGTGCAGCTGCGACGGCATCGGGGCACTCCCGTCCAGCTGCGCCGCAGTCAGCGCGGTTGGCAGCTCCACGAGTGCGAGCGGGTTCCCGCCGGTCTGCTCCATCAGACGTTCACAGACCTCGTCGGCAAGCACCTCGCCTTCACGCTCCGCGAGCAGAGCCCGTGCTGCACCCGCATCCAGACCGCCCAGCAGCAACGACGGAACACCATCAGGGGTGAACGTCCGCACGTCGCCGTCGCGGGCAGCGAACACCAGCGCCACCCGGTCGGCCTGCAGCCGGCGCGCGGCGAACAACAGCGCATCCGCCGACGCCACGTCCAACCAGTGCGCGTCGTCCACGAGGCAGAGCACCGGGCTCTCCTCGGCGGCCTCGGTCAGCATGGACAGGGTCGCCACCGCGACCAGGAACGGTTCGACAGCCGCCCCCTCCTCCTGCCCGAACGCCACCCGCAACGCGCGAGCCTGCGGAACCGGAATCCGGTCGAGCAGCCGAAGGAGCGGACGAAGCAGCCGGTGTAGGGCGGCGAACGCCAGGGGCGACTCGGACTCCAAGCCCTGGGTGCGAAGCACACGTGCCCCCAGGGCGCCGGTGACCAGATCCTCGAGCAGTGCGGACTTCCCCACGCCCGCCTCGCCATGAATAACGAGGGCGCCCGCCCGTCCCTGGCCGGCTTGCTCGACCAGCGCGGCAAGCCGGGCCCGCTCATGGTCGCGACCGTGCAGCACAGGCTGACACTACCCCGGCGATCTTGAACGCGGCGCTGGCGAAACCCGGCGCTTTGACCGGTGCGAGCCGCGCGCAGCCCGACGAGAGTTGGCCGCGCCGAGCACCGTCGTGCCGGTCGGAGGGCGGCCCGATGCAGCCCGAGAAAGGAGATGCCATGAACCGGACACCGACAGATCTCGGAACGCTCAGCTGGGTCGAGCGCACCGGCGGACAGCTCACGGCCGCCGAGCGCCGATCCCTGCTCCTGCCAGTAGCCCGAACTCACGCGACCAACGCGATCGGGCGTCTGGCGATGCTCGCCAGAGTCAGCTCCGGGCGTCGCGCGCAGGTCGAGCCCACACGATTGCGTGTACCGAGCTCGGTGCTCACCCGTGCAGCCGAGGAGGAGGCGGAGCGCCGGCTGAGCCCGGCGCTGCTCAACCACTCCTACCGCACCTTCGCCTTCGGAGCCGCGCTGGGCGCCCTGGAATACCTCGACTTCGACCACGAGGTGCTGTTCGCCGCCGCCCTGCTCCACGACACCGGCCTGCCGACCACCCTTGCGAACGTCGACTTCACCCTGGCCAGTGCCCGCGTCGCCCGCGACGTCGCAGAGGACGTCGGGCTCTCCTCAGCCGCCACGCAGTCCATGCGGACGGCCATCACGCTGCACCTCAGCCCGAAAGTGACCCTGGCCCACGGAGCCGTCGCCTACCTTCTCTCGGCTGGCGCAGCCGTCGACGTGGCCGGCCTCCGCTCCTGGCAGCTACCCCCGGACCTGCTCGGCTCGATCGTCGCACAGCACCCGCGGCTGGGCTTCAAGCGCGAGTTCGCCGCCGTCCTGCGCACGGAGGCGGCGCGTGTTCCGCGGGGGCGGGTGAAGTTCCTGCGCAGCTACGCCGCATTCGACCTCGCCATCAAGCTCGCGCCGTTCCGCGGCTAAGGCCTGTACCGCGCGACGCAACGGCCAGGCAATCCCGGTCAATCTGCCGGGGCGAGCACCGGGCGTCTCTACCACGCTGGACAACACCACAGCACCTCAGGAAAGCGAGACCGTCATGACCACCAGCACGAACCCGCAACGCGACCAGCACACCATCCCCGAAACGGCGCAGATCGCGGACGGAGCCCGGAGCGGACCGATCCGGCGCATCGTCGCCGGCTCGATGGCGGCCGGGGTCCTCGGCGCCCTCGTTCTCACCCTGGTCGTATTCGGCGGAGCGCCCGAGCACGTCATCACCGGCTCCGCGCTGCTTGCCTTCTCACTCGGCTGGGCGATGCTCGCGGGCCTGACGTCACGGCTGACCAACCAGCCGCAGCGATGGGCCTGGGTGCCCGCCGCTGTGATGGCTACCACCGGGCTGGGGCTGTTGGTTCTCGCCCCCGACGACGAGGCCATCACCACAGCCGGCTGGATCTGGCCGCCGGTCGCGCTCGCTCTGGCCATATGGATGGCTGTCCAGGCCCGGCGGTCGCTGCACACCAAGGCCCGCGCCTGGCTGGTCTCTCCCGTCCTTGCCCTCCTGGCCCTCGCCTCGCTCGGCGGCGGGTACGAGACCGTCCGGGTCACCCTGGACCGGAACGCCCACGCGATGCCGGGGCAGTCCTATGACGTCGGCGGACACCGGCTCCACCTGAAGTGTGCCGGGTCCGGAAGCCCCACCGTCGTGCTGCAGAGCGGTCTTGGTGAGAACTCTCCGATGTGGAGCCGGATCACCACCGCTGTGAGCCGCAGCAGCCGCGTGTGTGCCTACGACCGCGCCGGGCAGGGCTGGAGCGACACCGCTGAGCACCCGCAGGACGGCCTCGAGGTCGCCGCCGACCTGCACACCCTTCTTGGCCGCGCCGGCGAGAGCGGCCCGTACGTGCTGGTCGGCCACTCCACCGGCGGCGCCTACACGATGAGCTACGCCGCCCAGTATCCGAGCGACGTTGCCGGTATGGTGCTGCTGGACTCCGCCAGCCCCGACCAGTTCACCGTGCTGCCGGACTACCCCGCCCAGTACCAGCTCATGACCCGTGCGACGGCTCTGCTGCCCAGCCTGGGACGGCTCGGCCTCGGACAGCTGATCAGCTCCTCGGTCGGCTCAGACCTTCCTGAGCCCGCCGCAGCGCAGGCACACGCCCTCGCGACCAGCTCCCGCGAGATGCGCAGCGGACGCGACGAGCTCTCGACCTACCACGAGGTCTTCACCCAGGCACAGGCGCTGACCACCCTGGGCAGCAAGCCGCTCGTCGTGCTCACCACCACCGAGTCCCTGCAGGACACCCCCGGCTGGTCCACAGCCCAGGACGACATGGCAACGCTGTCGAGCAACCGTCGCCATTCTGTCGCGGACACGACGCACGCCGGCCTGACCACCGACAAGGTCGGCGCCGCGAGCTCTGCGCGCGCCATCGAGGACGTCGTGCAGTCGGTGCGCACCGGCTCACCCCTGCCATCGCGATGAGCCACCGCAACCGCCATTCGCACTCGTATGCCGCCCCACCCCTCAACCCTCCAGAGGAGTCATCGTGAGCACCACCGAACGCGTCCACCCCGCCGGTCTCCGGCACCCTGGCCCCGGGCCGAAAGCACGCATTGGCTGGATCGTGGCCGGCTCGCTGGCCACCGGACTGGTCGCGGCTCTGATCCTCGTCGCCGCCCCGTTCATCCCGGCAGAGGAGAGCGGCGTCACCGGCGCAGTCCTGTGCGGATTCGCGCTGGGCTGGGCGATGTTGGCCGTGCTCTCGGTACGGTTCACCGATCAGCCACAGCGATGGGCTGCGGCTCCTGCACTATTCATGGGGCTGGGCGGCGTCGCCTTGGTGGGGTTCGGCTCATCGGTGCACGAGGTGCTCAGCTGGGTGTGGCCGCCAGCCTTGCTGGCGTTGGTGGTCTGGATGGTCGTCGGCATCCATCGGCAGCTTCGTAGCCGGAGCGGACGCTGGCTGCTCTACCCGGTGATCGCGATGTTGGCGCTTGCCTCGGTGGGTGGCGGCTACGAGACCGTGCGTGAGGCGACCGATGCCAGGGCCTACCCGATGCCTGGTCAGCTGATCGACGTCGGCGGACACAGCCTGCTCCTGAGCTGCACCGGCTCAGGCAGTCCCACAGTCGTGCTCCAACCGGGCGCAGGCGAGATGTCTTCGAATCTCGGGTGGATAACGCCGGCCGTAGCCCGTAACACCCGAGTCTGCATCTATGACCGGGCAGGTCGCGGGTGGAGCGAGCCCGCCAACACCCCCCAGGACGGCACCCAGATAGCGATCGACCTGCACACGTTGCTGCAGCGCGGGAACGTTCCAGGACCCTACGTGCTGGCGGGCCATTCCTTCGGTGGCCTGTACGTACTCGCCTTCGCCGCCCGCTACCCCGACGAGGTCGCCGGAATGGTGCTGGTGGACTCCACCGCACCGGCGTCGGCGGCGAAACCGAGGGCAGCATCGACACAAGCTGCGGGCTCCTACGACGTCCTGGGCCGGGTCTCCGCACTGGTTTCGATCTCGGCTCGAGTTGGTCTCGCCCGCCTGTACAGCCCGTTCGCCTTCGGCACCCTGCCGCCGAGGTCCCGGAACGAGGTACAAGCCAACATCGCGACCGCCGGCAATCTTCGCAGCACGGTCGACGAGTTCGTCCAGGCGAACACCTCGATGGAGCAAGCCGCATCTCTGGGTGACTTCGCCAACAAGCCTTTGGTCGTCCTGACAGCCGGCACCGGAAGCGATGCCGCCCATCTGGCGTCGCAGAACGACCTGGCCACCTTGTCGACCAACACCGCGCACCGCACCATCGACGGCGCCACCCACCAATCGCTGATCGCCGAAGAAGGAGGCGCTGCCACCACCACTCAAGCCATCCTCGACGTCGTCTCATCGGTCCAGAGCCCAGGGCCGCTGACCCCCTGACCATCAACACCGCGGTGCACTAGCGTTGGCCACGGCACACACTCGGACGCGGTTGTGCACTGTGGAACGAGGATGGCGTGGCAGGTCCGCTGATTGCAACGAAGCTGTACGTCCCGAAGGTGCGACGTGGTCTGGTGGCACGCCCAAGACTGCTTGAGCGTCTGCGCCGCGGGGCCGACTCGAGGCTGACGTTGGTGTCTGCCCCGGCCGGGTTCGGCAAGACGACGCTGCTCGCCGAGTGGCTGGGCGAGATACCCGGCGAAGACCGTTCGGTGGCGTGGCTCTCGCTGGACCCCTCGGACAGCGCGCCCTCGTCGTTCTGGACCTACGTCGTGACCGCCCTCCAGAGGGCCGTCCCCGGCGTCGGCCCGGATGCGCTGGAGCTCATCGCGTCCTCCCCGTTGCCGACCGACCTGGTGATCACCACACTGCTCAACGAGCTCGCCGAAGCACCGGGCGAGGTCTGGCTGGTCCTCGACGACTACCACCTGGTCGACAGTCACGATGTCCGCGACGGGATGACCTTCCTGCTGGAGCACCTCCCGCCGCACGTGCACGTCGTGCTCACCACCCGCGCCGACCCCGACCTGCCGCTGGCGCGATGGCGGGTGCGCGGCGAGCTGGTCGAGATCCGTGCCGCCGACCTGCGCTTCACGTCCGACGAGGCGGCCACGTACCTCAACGAGGCCACGGGGCTGCACCTCGCCGCGGAGGACGTCGAGGTCCTGGAGGAACGCACCGAGGGGTGGATCGCCGCGCTTCAGCTCGCCGCACTCTCGATCCAGGGGCGCGACGACGTCAGCAGCTTCATCGCCCGGTTCGCCGGGAACGACCGGTACATCGTGGACTACCTCGTCGAGGAGGTGCTGGCGCACCAGCCTGAGCCAGTGCGCGAGTTCCTGCTGCACACAGCGGTCCTCGACCGGTTCACCGGGCCGTTGTGTGACGCCGTCACCGGCCGCGACGACGGAAGCCACATGCTCACGACCCTGCAGCGAGCCAACCTCTTCCTCATCGCCCTGGACGATCGGAGGGAGTGGTACCGCTATCACCACCTCTTCGCCGACGTGCTTCAGGCGCACCTGCTCGCCGAGCAACCGGACCTGGTTCCGCTGCTGCACCAGCGCGCGAGCCGCTGGTACGAACGCCACGACCTGGCCGAGGAGGCGGTCAGGCACGCACTGGCGGCGCGGGACTTCGACCGCGCGACCTACCTCATCGAGCTGGCTGTGGCGGCGATCCGACGCAACCGGCAAGAAGCGATGCTGCTCGGCTGGCTGAAGGCACTGCCCGACGACGCCGTCCGGCGCAGCCCGGTGCTCAGCGTCTTCTTCGGATTCATGC
>JANOHS010000052.1:0-3849 GCA_031406655.1 Micrococcales bacterium | reverse complement strand
GCCAAGGGCAAGAAGACCGCACGCGAGCGGATCGAGGCGCTGCTGGACGAGGACTCGTTCGTCGAGCTCGACGAGCTCGCGCGCCACCGGTCGATGGCGTTCGGCCAGCAGAAGAAGCGCCCCTACGGCGACGGGGTCGTCACCGGCTACGGCACCGTCGACGGTCGGCAGATCTGCGTGTTCTCCCAGGACTTCACGGTGTTCGGCGGTTCCCTGGGCGAGGTCTTCGGCGAGAAGATCGTCAAGGTCATGGACCTGGCGATGAAGATCGGCTGCCCGCTGGTCGGCATCAACGACTCCGGCGGCGCCCGCATCCAGGAGGGCGTGGTCGCGCTCGGGCTCTACGCCGAGATCTTCCGGCGCAACGTGCACGCCTCAGGCGTCATCCCCCAGATCTCCCTGGTCCTCGGCCCGTGCGCCGGCGGGGCGGTCTACTCCCCCGCGATCACCGACTTCACCGTGATGGTCGACAAGACCTCGCACATGTTCATCACCGGGCCCGACGTCATCAAGACCGTCACCGGCGAGGACGTCGGGATGGAGGAGCTCGGCGGTGCCTACTCGCACAACTCCAAGACCGGGGTGGCGCACTACATGGGACAGGACGAGGACGACGCCATCGACTTCGTCAAGGCGCTGCTGTCCTACCTGCCGTCCAACAACCTCGAGGACGCGCCCTCCTTCGAGTCCGACGCAGACGGCACCGCCGCCGAGACCACCGAGCGCGACTCCTTCCTGGACACGTTCATCCCCGACTCGGCCAACACGCCGTACGACATCCGCACCGTCGTCGAGCACATCGTGGACGTCACCGACGACGGCGCCGCTGACTTCCTGGAGATCCAAGCCCTGTTCGCCCCGAACATCGTCTGCGGATTCGGCCGGGTCGACGGCCGGTCGGTCGGTGTTGTCGCCAACCAGCCCATGCAGCTGGCCGGCTGTCTGGACATCAACGCCTCCGAGAAGGGCGCACGGTTCGTGCGCACCTGCGATGCCTTCAACATCCCCGTGCTCACGTTCGTGGACGTCCCGGGCTTCCTGCCGGGCACCGACCAGGAGTGGAACGGCATCATCCGCCGCGGCGCCAAGCTCCTCTACGCCTACGCGGAGGCCACGGTCCCGCTGGTCACCGTCATCACCCGCAAGGCCTACGGCGGCGCCTACGACGTCATGGGCTCGAAGCACCTCGGCGCCGACATGAACCTGGCCTGGCCCACTGCTCAGATCGCGGTCATGGGCGCCCAGGGCGCGGTCAACATCCTCTACCGCAAGGAGATCGCCAAGGTCGCCGAGGCCGGAGGCGATGTCGACGCCGCCCGGGCGGGGTTCATCAACGACTACGAAGACACCCTGGCCAACCCCTACATGGCCGCCGAACGGGGCTACATCGACTCGGTGATCCCGCCGTCGTTCACGCGCTCCTACGTCATCAAGGCACTGCGGGCACTGCGCAACAAGCGCGAGTCACTGCCCCCCAAGAAGCACGGGAACATACCCCTATGACCGGACGGACCCCCATGGCTGACAGGACCTCGCGAGTGGGGAAGGCTTCCCGGGTCGGCAAGATCTCCCGGGTCGGGAAGATCTCCCGGGTTGGGAAGATCTCCCGCGCGCACACGACCAGCGGTAGTCCGGTGCGCCCGGCCCCCGCCGAGGCTCTGCAGGACGAGCTGGCCGCCGTGGCCGCGCTCATGGCCATCCTTGCCGCCGCGAGCGGCGAGGGGGACGGCCAGCCCACCGATCCCCGTTCCGTGCCCGTGTGGAGGCACCAGTCCAGCTGGGGCTCGCCCCGGAGGATGGCTCGCACGACGCTCCCCCACGGTCCCGGAGGCTGGCGGGCGTCCGCCCTTTCCCGCTGACCCTGAAGCACTCGACCGGGCTGCGGTACGTTCGACCGGTGACCACTGACACCGGGCCCATTGCGCGCCCCACCACCGCCGTTGACCGCATTGCGAACGACTACCTGGACGGGCTGGTCGACCTCAGTCCCATCGCCGCCACGTATCTGGGGATCGCCGGCCATGACGAGGACCTGGACGACCTCTCGCCGGCCGGCCTGGGCAAGGTCTCCGACCTGCGCCGCAGGACACTTGAGGCCCTGGCCGTTGCCACCCCGGTCGACGACATCGACCGCGTGAGCATCGCGGCGTTGCAGGAGCGCCTCGGCCTGGCCGAGGAGACCTACGCCGCCGGGCTCGACCACATGTCCCTGAACGTCATTGCCTCCCCGGTCCAGGGGATCCGCGACATCTTCGACCTGATGCCCACGGACACAGAAGCCCAGCGGCTGACCTTCGCGACCCGCATGGGCAAGATCCCTGCGGCGCTGGACTCCTACGTCGAGTCCCTGCGCGCCGCAGCAGCCAGGGGCCTGGTGAGCCCGAGGCGGCAGGTAGAGGCCTGCGCAGCCCAGTGTGCCGAGCTCGCGGCGCCGGGCGGCTACTTCGCCAACCTGCTCAGCTCACCCTCGCTCAGCCCCGAGCTGCCCGCCGCCGTGTCCGCGGCCGCCTCGGCCTACACCAGCCTCGGCGGGTTCCTCAGCGACGAGCTGCTTCCGCAGGCGCCGGAAGCCGACGCCTGCGGTCGCGAGCGCTATCAGCTGCTGTCCCGGTCCTTCCTGGGGGCGACGGTCGACCTCGAGGAGACCTACCAGTGGGGTCAGCAAGAGCTGGCCCGCATCACCGCCGAGATGGCGGAGGTGGCCGAGCAGATCAAGGCCGGCGCCACCGTCAAGGAGGCCATCGAGATCCTTGACGCCGACCCGCGGTACCAGCTGCACGGCACCGACGAGCTCAAGGCGTGGATGCAGGGCAAGGCCGACGAGGTGATCACCAACCTGGAGGGCACCCACTTCGACATCCCCGAGCCGGTGCGCAGGATCGAGTGCCTGATCGCCCCGACCCAGACGGGCGGCATCTACTACACCGGACCGTCCGAGGACTTCACCCGGCCGGGTCGCATGTGGTGGTCGGTGCCCAAGGGCGTCACCGAGTTCGGCACCTGGCGCGAGCTGACGACCGTCTACCACGAGGGTGTCCCGGGCCACCACCTCCAGGTCGCCCAGACCGTCGTTCGCTCCGAGCTGCTCAACCGCTGGCGCCGGATGGATGCCTGGACCTCCGGCCACGGCGAGGGATGGGCCCTCTACGCCGAGCGTCTGATGGCCGAGCTCGGCTACATGGACGACCCGGGCAACCGGATGGGCCTGCTGGACGGGCAGTCGCTGCGTGCGGCGCGGGTGGTCATCGACATAGGGGTCCACTGCGGTTTCGAGGCTCCGCCCGAGGTCGGAGGCGGCGAGTGGACCTACGACAAGGCCTGGGCGTTCCTGTCGACCCATGCCAACACGGCCGAAGCCTTCCTGCGCTTCGAGCTCGACCGCTACCTCGGCTGGCCGGGCCAGGCACCCTCCTACAAGATCGGCGAGCGCCTCTGGCGGGAGCTGCGCGACGAGGTCAGGGCCCGTGAGGGCGACGACTTCGACGTCAAGGCGTTCCACCGCCGGGCACTGGACATCGGCGGCGTCGGTCTGGACACTCTGCGATCGGCCGTGCTCGGCTGAACGGGGCTTCCGGGGGCGACAAGGAGCCGGGGAGCCGGCTCACGCGCCACCAGCGCGCGCACCTGCGAGGATTACGGGGTGCATGTCGCCACCTCGGTGCTGGCCTTCGTCGCCACTGTCATCCTCGTCGCCGGGCTCGCCCGCAAGCGTGACCTGCCGGCGCCGCTGCTGCTGATCGTCGTCGGGGTCGGCGCCAGCTTCCTTCCGTTCGTGCCACAGGTCAGGCTCGATCCCGAGCTGGTCCTGGTCGGGCTGTTGCCGCCTCTGCTGTATGCCACTGCCATCCG
>JANOHS010000611.1:0-2303 GCA_031406655.1 Micrococcales bacterium | reverse complement strand
CGGATGGGCGTGAGCAGCCGGGGCAACAGGCTGGCCACCAGGTCATCGCGGATAACCTTGGGCAGGTCGCTCATCTCCTCGGGCGACTCGACCAGTCGCTCGAAGTAGTGCGTCGACAGCTGCTTGGCCCGAAACCCCTTGTGCCCCAACGCTTCGACGGCGGCCTTGCGCTCCGCCGGGTCGAGGTCGGCCAGATGCTGCGGTGGCTTGCCCCGCCGAGGAGCCTCGAACATCAGCTGTCCGGGCTCGGGTCGCCCACTCGCTTCGGCGTCAGACATCGTCCACAGTGTCTCAGGATCAGGGGGCGGGGACAAACACTGCCAGCAGGGCCCACACGACCGGCGCCGAGAACAGCAGCGAGTCGATTCGGTCCATGATCCCGCCGTGACCGGGGAGGATGTTGCCCATGTCCTTGATACCGAGGTCGCGTTTGATGGTCGACTCGGTCAGGTCGCCGACAGTGGCCGACACCACCACGGACAGGCCGACGACGGCACCGACCCACCACGAGCCCCCCAGGATCAGGGTCACGGTGGCGACGCCGCCGATGACGCAGGCCACGGCCGATCCGGCGGCACCCTCCCAGGACTTCTTGGGGCTGACCGAGGGTGCCATCGGATGCCTGCCCGCCACCACGCCAACCGCGTAGCCGCCGATGTCACTGCAGATCGTGACGATCATGAGGACGAAGACTCGCTGGACCCCGTCCGGCTCGGCGAGCAACAGGCTGGCGAACGACGCCAGCAGCCCCACGTAGGCCGCGACGAAGATACCGCCGGCAATGTCGCGGACCGCGTCCTGCAGCCCGTCGGCCATCCGCCAGAGCAGGATCGAGATGCAGGTCAGACCGAAGGAGACGGTGAGCGCCTGACCACCGCCGGCAAAGGATGCGGTGATCATGGTGATGGCGCCGACGATGCTGGGCACCAGCGGGACGTCGATCTTGCCCTGGGCCAGCCCCTCGCGCAGCTCCCAGACACCGATGCAGGCCGCTACGACCACGACCCCCAGAAATACTTCCTTCCGGAAAACCAGGCTCGCGATGACCCCGAGGCCAAGGGTGACACCCACGGCGATGGCCGTGGGGAGGTTGCGTCCGGCACGGCCGTGGGTCGTCCCGGAGGCCTCGCCCGAAGCGCGCCGTTCGCTGCGGGAGGACGATGGTGTCGTCATACGCTGGTGTGTTGGTCTGCCTCAGACGTCGAGGAGCTCGACTTCCTTGGCCTTGAGAATCGTCTCGACATGCTCGACATGCTTCTTGGTGACGGACTCGAGCTCCTTCTCGGCGCGAGAGCCCTCGTCCTCGCCGACCTTGCCGTCCTTGACCAGGTGGTCGATCTCTTCCTTGGCCTTGCGGCGGATGTTGCGGATGGACACCTTGGCGTCCTCGGCCTTGTGGCGCGCCAGCTTGATGTACTCCTTGCGG
The DNA here is from genome assembly GCA_031406655.1 of Micrococcales bacterium. Taxonomy (GTDB): domain Bacteria; phylum Actinomycetota; class Actinomycetes; order Actinomycetales; family Dermatophilaceae; genus UBA4719. The sequence continues at coordinate 877 of JANOHS010000611.1, read as the reverse complement.
CGCTCCTCCGTCAGCTGCGGGAGGTTGACCCGGATGACGGCGCCGTCGTTGTTGGGGTTGATGCCCAGGTTCGAGTCGCGCAGCGTCTTCTCGATCTCGGCCATCGACGACTTGTCGAAGGGTGCGATCAGGATCGTGCGCGCATCAGGAGTCTGGAAGGACGCCAGCTGCTGCAAGGGTGTCTGGGAGCCGTAGTAGTCCACGGTGAGCCTGTTGAACATCGCGGCGTTCGCTCGTCCGGTGCGGATGGTGGCGAAGTCCTCCTTGGCGACCTCGATGGCCTTCTCCATCTTTTCCTCGGCATCGAGCAGGGTCTTGTCGAGCATCAGGACTCCTCAGTCGCAGTAACCAGCGTGCCGATCTTCTCACCCCGGATGGCTCTGGTGATGTTGCCGTTGCCACCCATCCCAAAGACGACCATGGGCAGCTTGTTCTCGGAGCACAGTGCGAACGCGGCGGCATCGGCGACCCGCAGGCCCTGCTGCAGTGCCTGCTCGTAGGACACGCGGTCAAGCTTGTGCGCGCTGGGATCGGTCTGAGGGTCAGCGCTGTAGACGCCGTCGACACCGTTCTTGCTCAGGAGGACGACATCGCACTTGATCTCGAGGGCCCGCTGGGCGGCGACGGTGTCGGTGGAGAAGAACGGCAGGCCGAAGCCCGCCCCGAAGATGACGACACGCCCCTTCTCCAGGTGCCTGATCGCACGCAGCGGGATGTAGGGCTCCGCGATCTGACCCATCGTGATCGCGGTCTGGACACGGGTCGCGACGCCGGCCTTCTCCAGGAAGTCCTGCAACGCAAGGCAGTTCATGACGATGCCGAGCATGCCCATGTAGTCAGCGCGGGAGCGGTCCATCCCCCGGGCCTGGAGCTCGGC
>JANOHS010000581.1:0-25611 GCA_031406655.1 Micrococcales bacterium | reverse complement strand
CGAGGCCGAGCTACTGACGACGGTTGCAGAGGAGCCGGACGTGACCGAAACTTCCTCCCGTATTCCTCCGAACGCCGGTAAGACAGCCGGTTTGACCCCGCCACAGCCGGACCGCACGAAAGGGCCCTTGACCGGCGTTTCCGCAGGTCAGGGGCCCTTTCAGCACGTGGTGGCAGGTGAAGGATTCGAACCTTCGAAGCTTTCGCGATGGATTTACAGTCCACTCCCATTGGCCGCTCGGGCAACCTGCCAGGGTGCGGATGGAAGGATAGCAACAGAACCGGCGCGTCCGTCCACTCGGGCGGGCCGCCACGCGTCCAGCTGCACCGTATATACGGACTCCACCCCTACTGACACGATCCACAGCACCCTCCCCCTCGCTCTCGCGGGGACCCATACAGCGCAACCGAAAAGGAGCCGACATGGCCGACGCATCGTTCGACGTTGTGAGCAAGGTCGACAAGCAGGAGGTCAGCAACGCGCTGACTCAGTCGCAGAAGGAGATCTCCCAGCGATACGACTTCAAGAACGTCGGGGCCTCGATCGAGTGGAGCGGCGAGAAGATCTTGATGAAGGCCAACTCCGAGGAGCGCGTGCTCGCCGTCCTGGACGTCTTCCAGACCAAGCTGATCCGGCGCAACGTCTCCCTCAAGGCCCTGGACCTCGGTGACAAGGATCCCCAGCTCTCCGGCAAGGAGTACCGCCTCGAGGCTTCCCTCAAGGACGGCATCACCCAGGAGGACGCCAAGAAGATCTCCAAGCTGATCCGCGACGAGTTCGGCAAGACCGTCAAGCCGCTCATCCAGGGCGATGAGCTACGCGTGTCGAGCAAGTCCAAGGATGACCTGCAGGCGGTCATGGCGATGTTACGAAGCGCTGACCTCGACGTCGCGGTGCAGTTCACCAACTATCGCTGAGCCCGCACCCCGACAGCCCGACCGAACACCGCGGATCGCGCGAATCGGGCCCGTTTACGGGTCCGAACGCGCGATCCGGGGTGTTCGGTCGATGAGAGGGCAGCGCCGGTATGCCGTGTCCGTCACCCGAAGGCAGCGCGCGACGCCAGGGCCTCACGCAGCTGGGAGTCGGCGTCCACGATGGCCCGGCGCACCGCGGCCGTCGGGTCGCTGCGGGTCAGCGCCGCCGCGGACTGCTCCGCGGTGGACTCCTCCACCACGTGGCCCGGATAGGCCAACGCCGCGATCCTGGCCAGCGCGTCCTCGCCGACTCGGGGTGACAGAGCCGGCACGTCGCTGAAGTAGCGCGCGACATACGGCCGCAGAACATCCTGGTCGCTGGCGTGCCAGAATCCCGTGGCCAGCGCGTTGAGCTCATAGTTGGACCGCCCGTGATCCCCCGTGATCTGCCCCCAGGCCCAGACCTTGGCCACGGCGTCGGGGGCGGAAGCCTTGGCCTGCAAGGCTTTCAGGTTTCCGTGCATGGTGTGATCCAGATCAAGTGCGGCGTCTATCTCGGCCGGTCCGATGGCGCCGCGTCTCGCCAGGTTGCCAAGCACTACCCAACGGAAGTCCGAGTCCCCGCCCAGGCCCTCGGGCAGCGCCTCACCCGCAGCCCACTGCTCGAGCAGGTTCTCGTCCGCCGAGGTGGTCGCCACGTACCGCGCAGCAACCAACGCCCGTGACGAGCCCGGCTCTGCCTGGGCCAGCATCGACTGTGCAGCCTTGGCCATCACCGCGTAGGCGCTGCTCTGCTCAGACTCAGGGAGGAACGCCGGAATGATCCGCTCGGACACCTGCAGCCCCACCCGGTTGACGATCGACTGGTTGCTCTCCCCCGCCCATGACGTCGCCAGGACCGTGAGCAGGTGCCGCGGGTCGATCTCGGTCAGCGCCACCCCGTCGATCAGCGCGGTCCAGAGCACCGCCCTGGCCTGGGCCTGCGGCACGGCCAACAGCTGGGCCGCAGCGGCAGCGATCGTGTCCGGGTCAAGCTTGATGTTGGCCCAGGTGAGGTCCCCCGCGTTGGGGATGACCAGGCCGGGCACCCGTATGCCGTCGAGCTCGGGCAGGGCGCTCTCGTCGCGGTCCACGGTGGTGACCACCCGGAATACCTCTGTGCCGTCGGTGAATCCGGCGACATCGAAGGTGTGCGGGCGATCGGCAGGATGGGCGGCAGGCGGGACCCTGTGGACCTTCGCCGAGGTGACCAGGCCGTCGACCGAGGCTATGTCCACCGAGATCGCGTCGAGGCCCGCGGTACGCAGCCAGCCATTGGCCCAGTCCTGCAGGTCCTTGCCACTGGCCCGCTCCATCGCCGCCAGGAAGTCCACGAGCGCGGCGTTGCCGTAGGCGTGTGAGTGCAGGTAGTCCGTCACCCCGGCGATGAAGGCGACATCGCCGATGTGGGTGATCAGCTGAAGCAGGGTGGCAGAACCCTTGGCGTAGGAGATGCCATCGAAGTTGTGCAGAGCCGACTGGGCGTCCGGCGCGGGCGAACCCGCGACGGGATGGGTTGACGGCATCCGCTCGGCGGCATACCCCCATGGCTTGCGGGCCATGGATGCATCGACCCAGGCATCGGTGAACTCCGTTGCCTCATAAAGGGTTCGGTGCGACATGTACTCGGCGAAGGACTCGTTCAGCCACAGGTCGTCCCACCACTGCATGGTCACCAGGTCGCCGAACCACATGTGTGCCATCTCGTGCGTGATGGTGCTCGACCGGGTCAGCACCTCGTCGTGGGTCGAGGCCCCGCGGAACACGTACTGGTCGCGGAAGGTCACGCAGCCGGGGTTCTCCATGGCGCCGGCGTTGAACTCGGGGACGAAGATCTGGTGGTACTCCCCGAACGGGTAACGGATGCCGAACAACGAGTGGTAGTAGTCGAAGGACGCCCGGGTGATGTCGAGCATCTGCTCGGCCTGGCGTTCCAACGGTTCGCGCAACGAGGCCCGTGCGTGGATGCCCAACGGGATACCGTCGTGCTCTGCCAGGACTGACACATACGGGCCGGCGCAGACGGTGAAGAAGTAGGTGGCCAAGGGCTTCGTCCTCGCCAGCGTCCAGCTTCCCTCGCCGGTACGCGTGGCGGCACCGTTGCCGAGGACGACCCAGTCGGCCGGGGCGCTGACCAGGACGTCATACGGAGCCTTGAGGTCCGGCTGGTCGAAACACCCGAACACTCGCGGCGCGGCATCCAGGAAAGAGTGCCCGTAGACGTAGTGCCGGTCATCCGCGGGGTCGACCGCGCGGTGCAGGCCCTGACCGTCGTTGCTGTACCGCATCGTCGCCGTCACCACGACCTCGTTCTCGGCGACGAGGCCGGTCAGCGCGATCCTCTCCCCATCGAAGTCGCTGAGATCGACCTCCACGCCGTTGAGCGAGACGCGGTGAAGCTGCTGGGGTTTGACGTCGAGGAACGTCGACGCGCCCGGTTCGACGCATCGGAATCGCACGATGCTGGAGGACTCGAAGGTCGCGTCCCCCCGGTCGAGATCGAGCTCGAGGTGGTATCCGGTGACGTCGATGAGCGCGGATCGGGCCTCGGCTTCCACGCGGGTCAGGTTGGCCATGTCGGCCACTCTTCCAGACGCCACCGGCGCCGGTCGGTGAGGTCAGCAGCCGCGGTCAGTAGCCGCGGTACCCCGTGGCCATCGTCTCCAGGCGGGCGATCCGCTCGGCCATGGGCGGGTGGGTCGCGAACAGCCGCGAGACGTCCTGCTGGCGGAATGGGTTGGCGATCATCATGTGGCTCGCGTTGACCAGGTCACGTTGGGGGGCCAGGGGCGCGGCGGCCGTTCCCCTCTCGAGCTTGCGCAGGGCGGAGGCCAGTGCCAGCGGGTCGCCGGTGAGCCTGGCACCGTCCTCGTCGGCGTCATACTCACGCGTGCGGGTGATGGCCAGCTGGATGGTCGTGGCGGCGAGCGGGGCCAGGAAAGCCATGAGCAGCATGCCGAACGGGTTGGACCGGTTGTCGTCGTTGTTGCCGCCGCCGAACAGTCCCATGAACATGAACATCTGGGCGACGCTGGTGATGACCCCGGCGATGGCTGCGGCCACCGAAGAGGTCAGGATGTCGCGGTTGTACACGTGCATGAGCTCGTGCCCCAGGACCCCGCGCAGCTCGCGTTCATCGAGCAGCTGCAGGATCCCTTCAGTGCAGCAGACCGCCGCATTGGCCGGGTTGCGGCCGGTGGCAAAGGCATTCGGCGCTTCGGTGGGGGAGATGAACAAGCGGGGCATGGGCTTGTTGGCGGCGGTGGAGAGCTCGCGCACGATTCGGTACATCGCCGGAGCCTCGGTCTCGCTGACGGGCCGGGCGCGCATCGCCTTGATCGCGATCTTGTCGCTGTTCCAGTAGCCATAGGCCGTCATGGCCACCCCGAACAGGGCAAAGACCCAGATGTACCGGCCGCTGCTGACCAGAGCGCCGATCGCGAGCAGGAGGCCGAAGATGCCGCTGAGGAGAAGTGTGGTCTTCAGCCCGTTGTAATGGTTGTGCATACTCTTCCCAACGCGGCTACCCGACCCGGTGTTCCGCAAGGAGTGCCCGGTTGAGAGCCCCAGGCGCCACCGTCAGCGCACGGTCAGGAGCCCATCAGCCCCAAGATCAGCTGCGGGCTCAGGCTGGTCAACACCAGTGCCACAGCGGCGAAACCGATGGCGACCAGCGTGGCCGGGTGCGCCCGAAGGGAGCGGGAAGCCGCTGGCGCAATGGTGTCTGGCCGCTCGTCCGGTGTGGCAAGGACAGCACGGAGCCAGCGCACGTAGACGGCGACGCCCAGGACGGCGTTCACCGCGGCCACGACGGCCAGCAGCCAGAGCTCGCCGGCCACGACTGGTCGCAGCGCGGTGACCTTGGCCACGAGACCGAGGATGCCCGGCGGCAGCCCGGCCAGCGACATCAGGCCCAGCGCCAGGGCCGCACTCAGAACAGGATGGTCTCGCAGGAGGCCCTTGTAGGACGCGAGGTCGCGCGCGCGCTCCGCTCCCCTGGTCTGGACCAGGGAGGCGACCACGGCGAAGATCAGCAGGGTTGCGAGGACGTACGCCAACAGGTATGCGGCGGAGGCGCGCACGGCGGCGGTGGAGACCGTCGCCAGGGGCATGACCACCCAGCCCGCCTGTGCCACCGTCGACCATGCCAGCAGCCGGACGACGCCGTCCTGTCGCAGCGCCATGATGTTGCCCAGGGTCATGCTCGCCGCCGTCACGAGGGCGATGGAGGTCAGGGCTGGGGCGCCCAGCGGCGCGACCGCGCGGATCACGACCACCAGGGCGGCCAGCGCAGCGATCTTGGAGACGCCGGCCAGGAAGGCCGCGATCGGCAGCGGGGCTCCGTCGTAGGCCTCGGGGGTCCACGCATGGAACGGCACCAGCGAGAGCTTGAAGCCGACTCCGGCGACGAAGAGGACGACGGACAGCACAAGGATCGAGCGTAGGGCCGGATCATCGACCACCGTGAGCGCGGCTGCGGGAGTGAGGAACCCACTCGAGGTGGCCGTGAACCAGAGGGCCGCCGCGAGTGCCAGCAGGCCGAAGGAGACCAAGGAGGTGGTCAGCAGGGTGACCGCCCCGGAGATCGCCGAGCGAGCGCCCCGGAGAGCCACCAGCGCGACCGTCGGGAGGGTTGCGAGCTCTAGGGCGACCAGCCACGACCCGACGTCGCGGGCGCCGGCAACAGCCGCGGCTCCTGCCGTAGCGGTCAGCACGAGACTGACCATGACGGCGGTGCCACCAGAGGACAGTCTCCTGTCGTCGGGCCAGCTCAGCAGCAAGGTGACCACTGCAGCCAGCAGTGCCGCCAGCTGCAGGGCCGAGGTGACCGAGTCCGCGGCATACATGCACTGGCCACCGTCGGGAAGACACAGCGACCGGCGGGCATCTCCGGCACCCATTCCCAGACCGCCGAACGTGGCCACGATGCCAACCAGGAGGCTGACCAGCGCGATCACATAGTGCGCGCGACGGAGGCGCTGTGCCACCACGTCAGCCACGAGGATGGCGGCAGCTCCCAGGGCAGGCGCAAGCACCGGCAGGAGCACCCCGACATCCACAGTGACCATGGCCTGGCTCATCGGGACACCTCAGCAGTGATAACGGCAACGTCCTTGATGGTCGAGTTCAACACGATCCCGGGGGCGACCCCGAGGACCAGAACCGTCGCGACCAGGACTGCCAGCACGGACCATTCGCCGCCTCGGGCATCCGCATGGGCGGGTGAGGTGCGGTCTCCGGACCAGATCAGCCGCAAGACCCTCAGCGAGTAGCCGGCCGCCACAGCGGTACCGGTCACAGCCACCACGGCCAGGACCCGCATCAGGAGCTGCGGTCGGTCGGGCGCCGGGGACCACGCGGAGTACATGGCCAGGAACTCACCCCAGAAGCCCACCAGACCCGGAAGCCCGAGCGATGCGGCGAAGCCGACGACCAGAGCGATGCCGAGACGAGGCGAGACCTCACGCAGTGCGGCGCGAGCGGTGGCCAGGTCAGCCGATCCCCACCGTTCCTTGAGGCCGCCGACCAGGAAGAAGAGCAGGGCGGACACGACGCCGTGGGCGACGTTGGCGAACAGCGCTGCCTGCAGCCCCACGGTCGTCCCGCTGGACAGCCCCAGAACCACGAAACCCATGTGCGCAACGGACGAGTAGGCGATGAGCCGCTTGAGGTCGTTCTCGACCAGGCAGGCCAAGCCACCCCAGAGGATGCCGATGACGCCAAGGGTGGCGAACGCCGGTGCCAGCGTGCCGAACCCGAGGGGCAGCGGCGCGATGACCAGCCGCACGACCCCATAGGTGCCCATCTTCAGCAGGACGGCCGCCAGCAGCACCGAGCCAGCCGTCGGCGCGATGGTGTGTGCCGGAGGCAGCCACGTGTGGAGCGGGAACAGGGGGATCTTGATGCTCAGCCCAACCAGCAGCAGCGCCGCGATCACGACCTGACTGTGCGGTTCCAGCCCCGCCCCGCGAAGGTCCGCAAGGGCGTCCAGGTTGGACGTGCCCGAAGCCTGGACGAGGGCGAGGATGCCAACCAGCATCAGGGTGGAGCCGAGCACGGTGTAGAGCACGAAGCGGCCCGATGCGTCCGCGCGCGCCACCAGATCGTGAGCGTCACCGAACCGCGAGATCAGCACCCACATGGGAATGAGCACGATCTCGAAGGAGAGGAAGAAGATGACGGCGTCGCGGCTCAGGAACGTTGCCAGCGCTCCGAGTTCGACAAGCTGAAGGCACCCGTAGAACAGCGTGGGCGAGCCGCCGTGCGGAGCGTGCGATCGGGCGTGAACCACGACCGCGATGCTGAGCGCAGCCGTCAGGAGCAAGAGGGGCGCGCTGATGCCGTCGACCTCGAACTGCCACCTGACCCCGAGCGAAGGCAGCCATGGCGCGTCCACAATCGGCCGTGAGATCACCGCTGCGAGAACGAGGGCGGCAGTGGCCACGCTGGCGACCAGGCTGACCAGGTTGGCGTTGCCCTCGCGCACTCCCGTGGACCCGCGTCCGGCGACGATCAGGGCAGTCCCTGTCAGCAGCGGGATCGCCAGGGCAGCGATCAGGATCACCACAACGTCACCCCCGTGAAGCCGACTGCCAGCAGTCCGAACAGCAACCACACAAGGTACGAGGACGGCTTGCGCGTGTGGGTCCGCTCGCCGGCGATGCCGACCCAGCGCGTTGCCACCACGGTCCCGCGCACGTAGGCGTCAATGACCTCGCGGTCCGCCACCACAACCACGCGGGCCAGCTGCACGACCCGGGACGCCACGGCGACATAGACGCCGTCCGCGCCAAGGCCCCTGTCGAACAATGACATTCGCTCGGCGCCAAGGCGTTCGGCCGCATCACCGCTCGAAGGGACCGCTGCCATGGACCGGACCGCGAACCCGCTCGCGAGGATCAGGAGCACGGAGCCTATTGCCAGCCACCAGGTGATGTGTGGCTCGACCGGGACCAGTGGGGTGAAGATGATCAGTCCTCCGACGACGGATAGGAAGGCGAGGAGCCAGATCGACAGACGGGCACTGGTATGGATGTCAGCATGGCCATGATCTGGTTCGACGGGGTCGCCGACGATGGTCGGGTCCGACCCACTTTCGGCGCCCGGGGTGATCTCAACCTCTGACGCCGGCTCGGTCAGCATCTTCTGGAGACTGACGTCCTCGGTCTCCGCCGAGCTGCGGAGCGTCTCCTGGTGGACGACCTCCTCCTCAGCGCTGCGGTGGGTGAGGACCAGCCAGGCACGGGTGCAGTACGCAGCGGTCAGGACGACGCTGAGCCCCACCGCCACCAGGACGATCCACCCGGCGGCCGAACCGGTCTCGGACGTGTTGTCATGGGCAGCTCCCAGAACGAACTCCTTGGCCACGAACCCGACCAGAGGGGGGACTCCGGCGAGCGACAGGAGGCCGATGGCGATCGGAGCCTTCAGCTGCGGGTGATGGCGCACGCCACCGGACATCTTCACGGCGGCGGTGCCGGCGACCAGCACGCTGAGCCAACCGATCGCGAGGAACAGCAAGGCCTTGAACATCGCGTGCGACAGCAGGTACAGCACCGCAGGCCCGGCTCCGGTGGACACCGGCGCGATGGCGAGGGCGGAGAGCATGATCGCGATCTGGCTGATGGTCGAGTAAGCGAGCAGACGTTTGATGTCGGACTGACCGAAGGCGATGATCGCTGAGCCGATCATCGTGATGGCCGTGATCACCGCGAGCAGCAGTCGTGCCGGTTCCGCAAGGACGAAGATCGGGAAGAGCCGTGCCAGGACGAAGGTTCCGGCCGCGACCATCGTCGCCGCGTGAATGAGCGCCGAGGCCGGTGTCGGGCCCTCCATCGCGTCCGGCAGCCAGTCGTGGAACGGGAACTGGGCGGACTTACCGGCGATGCCGCTGAGCAGGCAGATGAACGCGGCTGTCAGGGTCGCACCGGGCAGGGCGGACCAGGACGTGATCAGATCCGGGATGGATGTCGTCTCGGCGCCGGTGGCCAGGATGATCAGCCCGATGACGAAGGCGAGGTCGGCCGTCCGGGTGACCAGGAACGCCTTGGTGGCAGCCCGGCTCGCGGACTCGCGCCGGCTGTTGTGACCGATCAGCAGGTAGGAGCACCAGCCCATGACCTCCCAGCCCACGAGGGTGAGGATGAGGTCTCCGGACAGGACCACCAGGAACATTCCGGCGAGGAACAGCGAGACCGAGGCCGTGAAGGCGCCATAGCGGTCGTCGTCATGCAGGTACCACTTGGTGAAGATCTGGATCGCCAGTCCGACGATGGCCACGGCGAAGACCACGATCGCACTGAGGTCGTCCAGCAGCAGGTTCAACGGCATCTGCAGCCGGCCCAGCGGGAGGGCTCCGATGGTGGAGACCTCTGCGGTGAACGGGCCCTGGTGGACGCCATAGAGCACGTAGGAGCCGGCGAGCAAGGTCACCACTGCGCCGGTGCCAGCGACGACTGCGCTGGCGAGCCGGCGGCGAGCCACCGACAGACCGACCAGCGCCGCAAGGAAGGGGACCAGAACGACCAACCGGGCCGCCTGGGACAGGAGATCGCTCATGCGCCGGGCTCACTTAGGTCGATGTGGCCACGGTCGCGGAACAGTGCCAGAACCACGGCCAGCGCGACTCCGATCTCGGCGGCGGCGATGGTGATGAGAAAGAGGGTCAGGACGTGGCCGGTACGTAGCGCGTCGCCCCGCACCGAGCCCATCGTGACGAACAGCAGGTTTGCGGAGTTGAGGATCAGCTCCACCCCGATCAGGACCAGCACGGCGTTGCGACGGGCGATCACCCCATAGGCCCCTACGCCGGCGAGGACGCAGACAAGCATGAGCGGAAGCCACATGTGGATCATGCGGACTCCCGCTCGCTGGTCGCGGCCGGCATCCGGGAGATGGCAAGCGCGGCGATCAGCGCCACGAGCAGCAACAGAGAGAGCAGCTCGAACGGCCAGACCCACGAACCGAAGAGCTGGGTGGCAATCCCTTGCGTGTCAGCGGTCTTGACCGACAGAAGGTCTCCGCCAAGAGCTGGCAGCAGAACCGAGGCCAGCAGTGCTGTGGTCCCGGCCCCAACCACGGCGGCCGCGATGCGCTGGGCTGCGCTCGAGCTGTGCTCAGGACTGCTGCCCATGGGCGCACGCGTCAGCATGAGCGCGAAGAGCACGAGCACCACAACGGCGCCGACATAGATGAGGAGCTGTACCAGGGCCACCAGCTCAGCACCCAGAACGAGATAGCAGCCGGCCAGCGTGCCGAGGGCGACGACGAGCCAGAGCGCGGCGTGCACCAGATGGTGGGTGGTGACGGCAAGAACCGCGCTCGCTGCCGTGATCAGTCCAACAGCACCGAATAGGACGTCCAGGCTTGTCATTCGCTCCCCGTTGGGGCTGTTCGCACAGGCTTGTTCGCCGCTGCGATCTCTTGAGGCTCCGCCGAGCTCGGGTCGAGCGCGGGAGGCGGTGGCACGGTCTGCATCCACTGCCCGAGCCGGGTCTTCTCGTGCACCAGGTCCACGATGTCGAACTCGGCGTACTCGAACTCAGGACTCCAGTGCAGGGCGTCGAACGGGCAGACCTCGACGCAGATACCGCAGTACATGCACAACGAGAAGTCGATCGCGAACCGGTCGAGCACGTTGCGCTGGCGCTCCCGTCCGCCCTCGGTCGTTGCCGGGAGAGTCTCCTTGTGGGAGTCGATGTAGATGCACCAGTCAGGGCACTCGCGAGCGCACAACATGCAGCTCGTGCAGTTCTCCTCGAGCAGCGCGATGACGCCCCGCGTGCGCGGTGGAAGGTGCGGCTTGACGTTGGGGTACTCAGCCGTGTGGGTCGGCGTGGCCAGCGTCCTGGCAGTGGTGGCCATTCCTTTGAGTAGTCCGGGTATGATTCCGCGGGCCTTGGGCGGGACCCCTTGTGAATGCTGGTGATCGGTCATCGCGAGCTCAACACCACCCAAACTGCGGTCAGGGCCAGCTGAGCCAGCGCCAGGGGGACGAGAACCAGCCAGGCCAGACGCTGAAGCTGGTCCTCACGCAGGCGCGGCCAGGACACGCGCAGCCAGATGATCAGCACGGAGATGAGCGCGCTCTTGACGAGCGTCCACACCGGACCCAGGGCGTCCGAGAACGGGCCGTTCGACCCGCCCAGGAAGAGCACGGTGAACAACAGGGACATCACGACGATGCCCGCGTACTCGGAGAGCATGAAGAACGCGAACCTGAGGCCGGAGTACTCGGTCAGCGGTCCCATGACGATCTCGGGTTCGGCGACCGGCATGTCGAAGGGAGTGCGCTTGAGCTCGGCGACCGCGGCGACCAGGAAGACGAATGCTCCGGGGAGCTGCCACAGCAACCACATCGGGTGCCAGACGTCGACGATGCCCGTCAGGGACAGGCTCCCGGCCGCGAGGGCGACCGACGCTGCCGAAAGGACCATGGGCAGCTCGTAGCTGAGCAGCTGCGCCGCCGCACGCATGCCACCGAGCAGGGAGTACTTGTTGGCGCTGGACCAACCCGCCATCAGGACGCCGAGGATGCCGACGGCGCTGGCCGCAAGGACGAACAGCACGCTTGCGTCGACGTCTGCTGCTACCAGTGTCGGGGAGATCGGAATGACCGCAAACGCAACGAGATAAGGCGCCAGCGCGACAGCCGGAGCCAGCTTGAACACCACCCGGTCGGCGGCGCGCGGGGTGACGTCCTCCTTCTGGACGAACTTGACCGCGTCGGCCACCAGCTGCGCCCACCCGTGGAACCCGCCGGCATACATCGGGCCCAGTCGGCCCTGCATGTGCGCCATCACCTTGTGCTCGGTCTGGCCGACGACCAGCGACATCACGACGAAGGCGAGCAACAGGATCACCAGACGCACGAGTACGTCGAGCCAGGCGTTCACCGTGGTCCCCACGTGCTGTCGGGCACGCCCGGCGCTTGGACCGTCTTGCGGCGACCCGGCTTGTCGGGCTTCGCCTCGCCGTCCGCCGGGCCACCCGCGCCCTCGCCGGGCTCCTTGGCGCCGGGCCATGCCTTGCTGGCACGTGACGCCAGGACGAACGTCTTGCGCAGCGGTGTGCCGTCGAAGCCGTCGGGAAGCAGCAGCGGTCGCAGACCCAGGCCGGTCCCGTCGTCGAACCCTTCGAAGTCCACGCCGAACATCTCGTGGGTCTCGCGTTCGTGCCACGCCGCGCCGGCCCACACACCCGTTGCACTGGCAGCCGACTGACCGTTGGGCACCCGGGTGCGGATGAGGACCCGAGCCAGCGAACCCTTGCCGGTCGAGCTGTTCATGAGGTGGCAGACGAGGTCGAAACCGGGGTTCTCCTCGGCATCCTGCTCATCCACCGCGGTCAGCCAGTCGAAGAAGTCGAAGCCCTCGTCGCGGGCAGTGCTCAGCGCGGCCGTCCACTCAAGCAGGGGGACATCGCGACAAGGCGTCTCGTTCACGACAGCTCTCCACCGGTCTCGCGGCCGGTTGCCTCTGAGCTGGCTGGTTGCGGCCGGGTCAGCAGGCCACGGGTGACCTCGCCAGCCGCGGCGTGGCGCGACCCGGCATACTTTGCACGAATAGCCTTGTTGGACAACGTTTCTGAGCCGATCTTCTCCTGTAGACGGATGATGCCCTGCAGAAGCGCCTCTGGTCGCGGCGGGCAGCCCGGCACATAGACGTCGACCGGCATGAGCTGGTCGACGCCCTTGGTGACGGAGTAGGAGTCCCAGTAGGGGCCCCCGCTGTTGGAGCAGGCGCCGAACGAGATGACGTACTTGGGCTCGGGCATCTGGTCGTACAACCTGCGGATCACCGGGGCCATCTTGTCCGTGACCGTGCCGGAGACAACCATCAGGTCCGCCTGGCGTGGGCTCGGCGCGAAGGGGATGACGCCAAGACGGATGAAGTCGTGTCGCGCCATGGATGCGGCGATGAACTCGATGGCGCAGCAGGCAAGCCCGAAGTTGAACACCCACAGGCTGTAGCGCCGGCCCCAGTTGAGAACGACCTTGATCGGGCGGGGCGCGTCACCGGTGACCGGCCCGACTCGAGGCATGGGCAGCTGAACGGTCATCGGTTCACCACGGCATTCAACGTCAGCGGAACCGAGGACATCAGATCCACCGGAGCAGCCCACGCCGGGCGGCGTGGGCCAGCCCGACCAGGAGCACACCGATGAAGATGCCCATCTCGGCGAGGGAGGCCATGCCGAGATCCGCGCTGCGGATCACCGTGGCCCAAGGAAAGAGGTAGACCGCGTCAACGGCGAAGATCAGGTACAGAAAGGCGTAGAGAAAGTAGCGCACATTGGTCTGCGCCCACCCCTCCCCAACGGGGTCGACACCGCACTCGTAGGTCTTGAGCTTCGCGGTCGTCGGCGCACTCGGCGCGAACAGCCGACCGGCCACCATCGCTGCGAGGAAGAGGAACCCCCCAGCGAGGACTGCTCCGGCAACGGTCAGGTATGGGGACACGCGGGACAGCCTACATAGACGCTTCGAGGGCCATTCCGCGGGCATCGGCAGACCGACGGCGAACCGCCGGACCTCCTTGGCGCAGCATGGTTCCCCGCGAGAACAAGCGCGCCTCAGGTCTTCAGCTCTTTGCTCCCCCGGGAACCATGAGCTACGCGCTCACGCGCCTCTCGGACTGGGTGCCCGTGGTTTCTGAGGCGAGCCGAGGTACGAACGGCCCGACGACACCAGGCGTGTCCAGCGGGAACGTGAGGATCATCGCGGCGCCGCCATCGGGTGCCCGTGACGCGTGCAGAGTCCCCCCGCGTGCGTTCGCAAGCGCGCGCACGATGCTCAGGCCGAGGCCGGTGCCCGAGAGGTCGTCCTTGGTGTCCGCCTCGCATTCCGTCGCTCCGTCCCTTGCCGTGTCGGCGGCATCCGTGGCTGCATCAGTATCCGTTGTCGCGTCTGTTGCCGTTGCCGGGTCCTGGGTAGTGGGGAGCAGCGGGGACTCTTCGCCGGCGTTGATCGCAGCGATCTGATGCTCGGTCAGGCCGGCCCCACTGTCGAACACGCCCACGACAACATTCCTGCGGTCTCGAGATCCGACCACCCGGATGGTGTCACCTTCGGACGTGTATCGGATCGCGTTCTCGACCAACGTGTCGAGGCCGGTGCGCAACCGCTCGGGCGACCCGATATCGCGCCCGGCACGGGCGTCCAGGATCCATCTTCGGTCCGCAACCACGCGCCAGCGCTCGACCGCTTCCGCCATCACATGGTCGATGTCGACGATCTCGGTGGTCGTATCGTCCTGCAGCCGGATCATCCGGATCAACCGGTCGCTGACCCTGGAGAGCCGCTGGAGCTCGTCGAACACCACGGCGAGGTCCTGCTTGTTCTCGAGCTCAGTGGCCCGTGACTGCAGCAGCTCGAGGTAGCCCCGGGCGATGGTCAACGGGGTGCGCAGCTCGTGGGACGTCAGCTGCATCAGCTGTTCTCGGTCGAGGCAGGCCTGGACCTCGCGCTCTGCCAGCTTCGTCACGTCGGCCAGGGCTGCCTGGCGGCGCCGCACGTGCCACACCATCAGGAACGCCAGCAACAACATGAGCGGGATCTCGGTGGTCTCGTCCCAACCGACGTTGCCCACCCACCAGCTGCGAGCGAGGAAGAGCCCTGAGGCGAGCGTGTACCAGGTCAGGGATACCACCAGCTGCCAGGTGCTCCAGATACCGAGCCCAAAGGCAAGAGCGAAGCCGGCCCAGCCCAGATGGTAAGGGACGGTCTCCTGACCAGGCCGCAGGTACATGGCGATGACGCAGCCCAGGCCCCACACCGTCCATGCCGTGACCACGTGTCGGCGGTCGAACAGGCTGACGTCGCTCCAACGCGCTGGCCACGCGCGGTTATTCGTCGTAGAAGCAGTAGCCGGCACCGCGCACCGTCTCGATCGGAGGGGTGGGCTGGAGCTTCGAGCGGAGCCGGCCCACGCAGACGTCGACGACGTTGCTGCCGGGGTCGAAGGCCAGGTCCCAGATGTCGTGGAGCAGCTCCTCGCGGGAGCACACGTCGTTGCTGCGCCGCATCAGGTGAGCCAGCAACGCGAACTCCCGCCCGGTCAGGCTTACCGGCCCGTTGGCGGTGACGGCCCGGCGGCGGTGCAGGTCGAGCTGTACGCCGCCGACCTCGAGGTAGCGCTGCTCGCCGGACGGCGCTGATGCCTTGGGCTGCAGGTGCCGACGGATTCGGGCGGACAGCTCAACGGTGGAGAAGGGCTTGGCGACGACGTCCACCGCGCCGCGGTCGAGCGCCTGGATCCGGGCGGACATCTCGGTGACCGCGGTCAGCACGATGACCGGCGGGCTGGATTCGCGCTGTTTCAACACAGTCAGGACGTCCAGCCCACCGCGACGCGGCATGGCGAGGTCGAGCAGGACGAGGTCCACGTCACGAGAGTCGAGCTGGTCCAGCGCAGCCTGACCGTCAGAGGCCTCGCAGACGGTATGGCCCTGGGAGGACAGCGATCGGTTCAGAACCGTGCGGATCCGCGGTTCGTCATCCGCTACGAGCAGGAGAGCCATCGCGGTCAGCTCCCAGCTTCAACAGAGAACAGCACATCGCCGGAGTGCGACGTCGAGTGCGGGTGCGCGGCCGGGCTACGGCCGGCTCCATCGGGCAAACCGAAAAGTCTCATTCCCCAAACCCCTGCCTTTCGAGAAGGCGGTCCGAAGGGCCGCCTTACCTATGAAAATGTACGTCCGGAAGTAAAGACTTGGTAAGGGCCAGGTAGATTAATGGCCCGCCTGGTGATCAATCCCGTTCAAATGGAGCTATTGCCTCTGGTCCCAACGGGCCATGAACGGGCTACGACAATGCGCACATCGCATTCATACCGGCACAACCCCGCGGAAAACGCCCACGTCATACCGGATCATGACGAACCGGCCAGGTTTCGCGCAGCCGGATAGAACAGGCCCCACCGACCTCGGACCACTGAGGTGTCGCGTGGCGAGCCAGATGACGGATTGATGACCGCCATCTGCTCCGTTCATGACCATCAGGTGATGGTGGATGACGCGCAGATGGCTCTGCATGAAAGTCGCATGAGGTGGCGGTGGGGAAGCCCGTGCCCTGAACTCCACGGCGCAACACTCGCCCAATGGTCTATTCAGTGGAGGCAGTCATGGGACGTCGGATTACGCATGGACGTGCGGTAGTCGTGGTGCTGGCAGCGCTTGCCATCGTCGCCGCCCAGTTCACGGTGCCCCTTCTGGCACCGCCAGCTCTGGCGGCCCCAACGGATCCCGGCAGCATCACGCTGAGCGTCATCAGCGCCCGGTCGCTGAACCCAGCAGTGGGTCCTGCGGTCCCTCCGGCGGTGAGCATGGTGCAGAAGGGCGATGCGATCACCGAGTACAAGTGGCTGATCAACCTGGACGACACCGGCGACCCGGGCACGGCGGCAGCCCAGGGCACACAGGCGTGCCTTCCGGCATCCGCAACTGTTGCGGGCACCACCGACCCGAACTTCATGGGCAGTACGGCCCCGGACTACGCCGACAGCTGCCAGTGGCCATCTGTGCGCAAGACCTCGGGTCAGGCGCCCATCATCGCCCAGGGCAACCAGAGCGACCTGGATGTCGACACGGCTCTCGCGGACCTCCCGCCGGGCAAGTACCTCATCTCCGTGACCGCGGACGGTTACAAGATCGACGGCCAGCACTTCACCGTTGAACCGGGCCAGGTGGCTACCCCGGTGGTCGTGGAGATGAACCCGACGCCGCTGCCGCTGACCACTCTGCGGATCCAGGTGTTCAACGACAACACCCCGGTCGACGCAACCTACGAGATCGGCGCCGAGCAGGGTCTCGCCGGCTTCACCGGACACCTCGCAGACATCTTCGGCGACGTCGGAGTCGACTACTACGGCAACGTCCTGTGTACCAAGTACATGCACACAGAGGGGGGCGCGGACTACACCGACGCCCAGAGGCCGAACGCACCGATCAAGTTCGACACCGACGGTAGTCCCGTGGTCGACCCAGCTACCACGGGTCGCTGCGTCAGCGACGCCAGCGGCCTGATCCTCATCCCCAACATGGGCCCGAACCGGTTGGGTGCCACCGTCACGCCGCCGGCGACCACCGACGGCCAGTGGGTCCAGACCACGACCCTGGAGGGTGGCCACGACCACGACATCTGGAGCCAGGAGGGCGCGACCGGGTTCGACACGGAGATGCTCAAGGGCAACGAGCTGGTGCCATCGGTGCAGTTCGGCTTCGTGAAGACCCGGGCACTCACCACCCCACCCACCGTCACCGGTGGTGTCAAGGGCGTCGTGGTGGCCGGTCTGATGTACATCGGTGGTCAAGGTGGCCTGGTGAGCCCGGGGGAGCCGGGTCTGGGGGGATCCAAGATCGACGGGCCGATCAAGAAGCCCTGGGTGGCCCTGAGCGACCTGGGCGCGGGTGACACCGCGGTGTATGTCGGCCGTGGTGCCGACAACGGCTCCTTCAACATCGAGCACGTGCCCGACGGCACCTACCAGCTGACGATGTGGGACGACGACCAGGACTACCTCCTGTGGAGCGTCAACGTCGAGGTCTCCGGCGGAGCGGTGACCGACGTCGGCACCGAGATGCTGGTCGGCTGGTTCACCCGCATCCACGGTCGGGTGTTCGTGGACGACAACGCCAACGGCAGGCTGGATACCGGGGAGCAGGGTGTCCCAGGCTTCGGGCTGACGGTCCGCGAGCGCGACAACTCTCTGATGGACCAGTACACCAACACCGCAGTCACCGACTCCTCCGGCGCCTACGACATCCGTGAGGTCTACCCGCTGAGCAAGTGGCTCATCCTGGAAGCCTTCAACACCAAGTACCGGACGACCGGCATCACCTACAAGGCCGAGAACGACCCAACGGCCACAACCAAGCTGGGCGGCCTGGTGGACCTGGCCTTCCTGCCGGTGATCGGCCTCCGTGGCCAGATCGACTGGGGTGTGCAGCCCTACGAGAGCGGCACCAACGGTGGCATCGTCGGCACGGTCTTCTACGACACGACCCGCAACGAGCTGGACCCTGCGGACGCGGCGGTCGAGGGTTACTCCCCTGGCATCCCGGATCTTCCGGTGAACCTCTACGCGTCGACTCCCTGCACGGCAACCACCCCCGAGGACATCGCCAACGCGTGCCGCCAGGGCAAGGCAATCGTCCCGCTGCAGATCCCAGACCCGACCTTCGTTCAGCCCGACCCCGCGATCCCGGTTCCGGTTCCGCTCATCACCAACCCCGATCCCAACCGTGGTGCTCTGCTGAAGGGGCCCCAGCTGAACACAACGACGTCGGAGTCCTTTGCGCCCCCACGCGGTTGCACCGCCCGGCAGCACGACGGGACCCCGCTGACCGACCAGCAGGCGTTGCCCGCGTTCGGCGCGGCCGCCAACCAGCTCTGCGTGGAGGCACCGATGATGGGCGTCGCCATCGGCCCGAGCGACACGACCGACCCACTCTCGGCGGGTCAGACCGTCAACGGCAACTACGGGTTCGGCACCTCGACACTCAACCTGTGGCCAGCAAGTGACACCGTGCACAACCCCGACGGTCTGGCGCTCTACGCGCCTCTGACGGGGGGCGCGGAGCAGAACCTGCGGCCCGGCGACTACATCGTCTCGGTCGACATCCCGGACAACCCGGTCGGTGGCAAGCCGATGTACAAGGCGACCTCGGAGGAGGACCTCAACGTCTTCGACGGTGACAGCTTCCTGCCACAGCAGAACTTCCCGCCCGCAACCGCGCAGGAGGCTGACGGCGCCGCTCCGCCGCCACCTGCGGACCCGACGCAGCCGAGCGCCGACCCGTCGCAGACCGGTGGCATCGTCTCGCCGTGCGCCGGCGCACTGCACACGGTCCATGTCACCCACCCTGCGTTCGTGGACGGTGGCGGCAGCCCGTTCGAGGGCATGGACAGGCCCTCCTGCGAGGACAAGCTCGTCACGGTGCGCAACGCCCAGGCCACGGCGCCCAGCTTCACCCTCTTCACCGAGGTGCCGCTGCCGACCCACTTCTGGGGCATCACGATCAACGACCTTGGTCTGGCTCTGGACAAGCGAAGCGTCAACTACGGCGAGGCACAGGGCCTGGCACACGTGCCGGTCGGCCTGTATGACTCCTTCGGCCGGCTCTCCTACACCACCCACACCGACTTCAACGGATTCTATGAGGCGCTGGTCCCCTCGACCGGCACGTTCAACTGCCCGGTTCCCGCAGGGCCCTGCGCGAACATGTACCGGTTCGTGGGCAACGACCCAGGCCAGCCAGGCGCGCTCAACCCGGACTTCAACCCCCGGTTCAGGACGATTGCCACGAACTTCCAGGCCTGGCCCGGGCTCTACACGGTGACCGACGAGGCGCCCACCCAGGTGGCCGCGACGATCCTTGCGCCCGGCGCCACGGCGGCCAACCCGACCATGTGCGACCTGGGAGCGGGCGCACCCCAGATATTCGCGGTCAACCGGCCGTATGTGCGCAACGAGGCCTCCGCTCCCAACCGAACGGTGACGGTCAAGGGCATCGGCTTCGGCACGGCCGGCGTGCTCAGGCTCAACGGCGCGACCAGGCCCACCACCAGCTGGACCGACACCCAGGTGTCCTTCGTGGTGCCCTTTGCCTTCAATACCGGGGCATACGCCCTGAGCATCACCAGGGCGGATACCGGCCTCTCGACGTACAACGCCCTGACCATCCACGTCCTGGGCACGGCCAGCGCCAGCGTCGACGGAACCACTGCGGGCAGGCCACGGCTCGCCGAGGTCGGCCCGGGCAGGCAGTTCAACACGATCCAGCAGGCGCTCGAGTTTGCAACGCCCACCTCCGCCAAGCCGTTCTGGCTGGTCGTGGTCTGGCCCAACGCCCAGACCACCGACAACCCCCGAGGTGAGTACACGGAGAACCTGATCGTGCACCACCAGGTGCGCATCCAGGGTGTCGGCCCGGGCGGTTTCCAGGGCAGCACGTACGTGCCGGGATCGATCATCGACGGGGCAGGCTTCAACCCCGACCAGCCCAGCGGCGACAACTGGATCACCCTGCTGAGCGGCCTGACCTACTCGGGCAACCCGGCGGTGCCCAGCGCCGCTGTGGTCACGGTCCTGGACGACCCGGCTCTGGCTGGGTTGGTTCCGGCGTCCTACAACCTGGCCATCGACGGATTCACCATCACCGGCGGGGCGCAGTCCGACTTCGTGGGCAACATCAACGCGATCACGGGCGGTGTCAGCACGCCATACGGCGCCACCGGTGCACTGATCACCCAAGGCGGCGGCATCTACGTGCACAACAACGTCCGCGGACTGCGGCTGACCGACAACGTGATCCGTGGCAACGGCGGCTCCTACGGCGGAGCTCTCCGGGTGGGCACGCCGTATGTCGGCGACAACAACAACGACAACCTGGTCGTGGCGCGCAACCAGATCCGTGACAACGGCGGCACCAACCTCGCCGGTGCCATCGGGTTGTTCGCCGGCACCAACAACTACTCCGTTGAGGCCAACGCGATCTGCGGCAACCACTCCGCCGAGTATGGCGGCGCGGTCTCGGCCTTCGGCTACAACGCCAGCGGCGGCAGGATCATCAAGAACCGGATCTGGTTCAACGCCTCCTACGACGAAGGCGGCGGCGTCATGATCGCCGGCGAGCTGCCGGCCGTCCCGACCGCGTTGTCGGAGGGGTCGGGTCCCGTGACCATCGACGCCAACGTGATCCAGGCCAACCTGGCCAACGACGACGGCGGTGGCGTGCGGCTGCTGCAGACCAGCGGCAACCACATCAGGCGGAGCAGGCCCGAGCTCATCACGATCACCAACAACACCATCGCCAACAACGTCTCCGCCCATGAGGGCGGTGGGCTGGCCCTGGACGACGCGGTCTTCGTGAACATCGCGAACAACACAGTGGTCAAGAACCTCACCACCGCGACCGCAGTCACCAGCGACGGTTCTGCGGCCCCCGCGGGCCTGTCCACGGGTGCCAACAGCGACCCGCTGCAGGCCAGGTTGCGTACCACCACTCTGTTCCCCGGCTCGGCAATTCTGGCCAACACGGTCTTCAGCAAGCCCACCTTGCTGAACAACGTGTTCTCGGACAACCGAGCAGGCGCCTTCAGCGGCGGTCTCGTCTCCGGTCTGGGGCTCGCCGGCCCCACCGACGTCACCAACTGGGACATGGGTGCCGCGGACGGTTCCGGTGTGCTCTCGCCGGTCAGCTCGGTCATCCAGAGCGCCGATGGAACCGACGGCGGCACCAACACGACGCTGAGCGACGACCCGATGTTCGTGGACCCGTTCGACGTGTCGGTCAGCTTCCTGGGCCTGCGCACCTGGCCGGCCTTCCGACAGGCGGTGATCGTCACCGAGATCCTGCCGCCGAGCCTGATGGGCAACTACCACCTGCTCAGCTCCTCCTCCCCCGCCTACGGGCGAGGTGCCGCCAGCACCCTGGCGGTCTGGGGACCTGGTACGTCGGGCTGGACCTACACCGTCAACGCACCCAGCCCGGACATCGACGGACAGCCCCGGCCCACAGGTATCGCTCCGAACCGACGGTACGACGCCGGCTCCGACCAGTTCCAGCCATGACCACCGTCCTGCTGCCGACCCCTGCACCAGCCCGACTCACCCTTCTGGAGATCCCGTGAACGAGAACAGATCACGCCCCGGCTTCAGCCGCCGGTCGTTCCTCACCGGAGGAGCGGTCGTGGCCGGCGCCACCCTGCTGGGCTCCCAGATGGCGGGGGCCACCACGAGGACGGCGGGAGGGTTGGTCCGGGCGTTACCGCCCGGCACCAAGGAGCTGCACCTGGCAGGCACCGACGGCTGGGTCTCCATGCCGGCGAACTCCCCGGTCGACCCGCCGTTCTTCCCCGACTCCCTGGCGCCCAGTCCCTTCGACACGTATGTGTTCGGCTTCCGCGACGTCACCGGCATGGACGCCGCCGGGGTGGCCGCACAGCGGGGCAAGGCGCAGATCAGCGCGCCGATGCTTGCCTTCGACGAGGAGGACAACATCATCATCACCCTGACCAACCTGGGGCTTCTGGTACGCCCGGACCTGTTCGACGGGCACACCCTGCACTGGCACGGCTTCGTCAACGCGATCCCGCTGTTCGACGGCGTCCCCGAGCTCTCGCTCGCGGTCCCGGTCGGTCGCGACCTGTCCTACTTCTACCGCCCACACGACGCCGGTACGTACATGTACCACTGCCACTTCGAGGACGTGGAGCACGTGCAGATGGGTATGACGGGGATGGTCTTCGTCCGGCCGAAGCAGAACAAGACGCCGATCGGCACCGACCCGGTCGGGACCAAGTACGCCTACAACGACGGAGACGGTTCCACCCGCTACGACCGCGAGTTCGCGTTCATGATCACGGAGATGTGGTCGGCCGCCCACTGGCGCGACGCCCACATCCAGGTCAGCGACTGGACCGACTACGACCCCAACTTCTGGTTGCTCAACGGACGTGGTTACCCCGACACGATCGAGCCCACGGGCAACCCGCTGTCGGCGGCTGCCGGACGGCTTCAGTACCAGCCGATCTCGTCCCTGGTCACGTGCAACTCCGGTGACCGGGTGCTGCTGCGGCTGTCCAACCTGGGCTACCAGAACCACACGATGAGCGTCGACAACGTCGACCTCCAGGTCGTGGCCAAGGACGCCATGCTGCTCAAGGGCCGCGACGGCACAACGAACTACCTCATCTCCAACACCGTCGACGTCGGCCCCGGCGAGAGCCGGGACGTCATCTTCGAGGCGCCCGACCCCGGGGAGTACCTCCTCTACGACCGCAAGTACTCCTACCTGCACAACGGTGGCGGCCCGGGCTACGGCGGCATGATGACGAAGATCCTCGTCAGGGACCCGCAGGCTGTCGACGCCTATCCAACACAGACCAGCGCGAACGCGTGACGACACCGACCGAGGAGATGCCATGAATCTCGTTTCCCACCTCGCACCGCGGCGGCTCGCCGTCGCAGCGACGGTCGTCGCGCTGATCGTTTCCGCAGCGGTGACCAACCCCGGCGCTGCCGGGGCCGCGACCTCCGAGGGGCTGCTGTGCGACACAGACGCACAACAGACCTTCTCGCTGACCGCGCAGGACGGCTACGTCCTGACCCCGGACGGCAACTCGATCTACATGTGGAGCTACGGCAACAGCAAGCGCGGCTTCCAGCTGCCGGGGCCGACCCTGTGCGTGACCTCCGGTCTGCCCGTCACGGTCATCCTGCACAACACCCTTCCCGAGGCGACCTCCATCGTGTTCCCGGGGCAGAAGGGCGTGAAGGCCAACGGCAACCCGGCCCAGCCGCAGCTGGACACCGGCGGCTCGCTGACCTCCCTGGTGCAGGGTGCCGCCAAGACAAACGGCTCGGTGACCTACACGTTCACCGCCGGCAGCCCCGGCACCTACCTCTATGAGAGCGGCACCGACGTCAACAAGCAGAAGCAGATGGGCTTGTACGGCGCCCTCGTCGTGCGCCCCGCCGGAGCGCCTGGCCAGGTCAACGGCCGCGCCGACTCCGCCTTCAACCCGGCACACGAGTACGTGTACATGCTCTCCGAGGTCGACCCCGACCTGCACCTGGCAGTGGAGATGTCGCAGCCGATCAACTGGAAGGCGTTCCATCCCCGGTACTTCATGATCAACGGGCGCAGCATGCCGGACACCCTGGCGCCGAACAACGCCTCGTGGCTTCCGGGTCAGCCCTACGGAGCGCTGGTGCACATCCGCCCCTACGACGCGACCACCAACCCGTTGCCCGCAGTCATCCGGTACATCAACGCGGGCAGCGTCAACTTCCCGTTCCACCCCCACGGCAGCGACGAGCGGGTGGTCAACAAGGACGGACACGCCCTGGCCGGCCCCGCAGGTCAGGATCAGGACCTGTCCTACCTGAAGTACCTCCTGGATGTGAAGCCCGGGCAGACCGTTGACGCCCTGATGGACTGGCGCGACGTCGAGCAGTGGAACGCCGAGACCAACCCCATCCCCACAGAGATCCCCGCGATCACCGACCAGGACCTCGTCGGCCCGGACTCGTGGTTCAGCGAGAGCCCCTACCTCGGGACCAAGAACCCCCTGCCGACGAACATCACCTCCAACAACGAGTGCGGCGAGTACTACCACATCGCCCACAGCCACGCGCTGGAGCAAGCCACCAACTACGGCGCAGCCTTCGGAGGAATGATGACGGTCTTCCGCATCGATCCTCCCAACGGCTGCCAGGCGAATTGAGGACTGGCGATGACACTCATCGGATCGGCTGACCCGTCAGCCCCGCGTTCGTACACCTTGCGTGGCGTCGCACTCATCGCCACCGCCAGCATGGTGGCCGCGATCAGCCTGCTCGCGACACCGCTGAGTGCGAACGCCGCCACGGCGGCGGCTTCGCACCCGTCCGCCGTGGTTCCCGCGATCGCGGTGGGCAGGCTGGCTCCTCAGGGCTGCACCGCGAACGGAACCACGCCCACCTGTCATCTCTATGCGATGGCCGGCACCACCTCAGTGCTCGGTGCGCCGATCCCCATCTGGGGCTTCTCGAGCACTGGCGCTGCTGAGACGGCCACCGCGCCCGGACCGCTGCTGGTGGTCAACCAGGGCGACACCGTCACCGTCACCCTGCACAACGAGCTCGCCGGGCAACAGGTCTCCCTGGCCTTCCCGGGGCAGCCGACCACCGCCTTCACCGCGGGCCTTTCTGCCCAGGCGGAGGAGGTCGGCGTCGCCCAGGGCGCCACCGCGACCTATACGTTCTCGGCCGCCCGGGCAGGCACCTTCATCTACGAGGCCGGCCACACCGCCAACGGCACCCGTCAGGTGGCGATGGGCCTCGCGGGGGCACTGGTGGTTCTTCCTCCGGCTGTCCCGGTCGTCCCCGCCACCGACCCGCCGTCCGAGACACACAACGCCTACGGCGTGGTGAGGGACTACCCCGACACGACGTACGACGATGACGCAGTGGTCGTGCTCAGCGAGATCGACCCCGCCCTCAACGCCGCACCGGCCACCTTCGACATGCGCAAGTTCGCCCCGGCATACCGTTTGATCAACGGCAAGCCCTTCCCGGAGACGGACCCGATCAGCACCGACCAGGGACACCGGGTCCTGCTGCGCTACGTCAACGTCGGCTCGCAGTCGCACGCCATGAGCCTGCTGGGCGCCGACCAGACGCAGGTCGCGCAGGGTGGTCACGCCACGCAGTACGCCGAGACCGAGGTCATCGCGTCGGTCGACCCCGGAGTCACCCTCGACACCCTTGTCACGATGCCCTCCGGGCCGGAGTCCAAGGTCACGCTCTTCGAGGCTGCCGGCCGCCTGGACAACAACGGGCAGACCACCACAGACCCGCTGTCCTTTGCCTTTGGTGGCATGCTCACCTTCCTGGACACAGCTGCGCCCCTGCCCAACGACGACGTGGTCGGCCCGGTCTCCTCCAGCATCAGCGTCACCCCCAACCCGTCCAACGGCCTGAGCGATGTCACCGTGACCGCTGACCTCAGCGATGCCACCACCGGTGGTTCGAACGTCGACCAGGCCGAGATCGTCATCGACGATGCCGTCACTACCGGCCCCGGCTTCGGCACCCCGATGACCGGCGCCTTCGGCAGCGTGAACGTCGCCGGCGCGACGGGCACGATCACCACAACGGTTCTGGAAGGG
>JANOHS010000550.1:0-2026 GCA_031406655.1 Micrococcales bacterium | reverse complement strand
GGTCACTGCCGAGGACGTCCTGCACACCGGGTCTGCTGCCTTCGACGCGGCGCTCAACACCGTCAACATCGGCAAGTTCAACCTCGGTTTCGCCTCCATCGGGATCTGCGAGCATGCCTTCCACGAGGCGATCACGCACGCGGACAACCGTGTCCTCTATGGCAAGCGAGTCACAGACTTCCCGCACGTGAGCCAAGGGCTGACTGATGCCTATGCGCGACTGGTCGCCATGAAGCTGTTCGGCGAGAGGGCGATCGACTACGTCCGCTGCGCCTCTGCCGACGACCGGCGCTACCTGCTGTTCAACCCGGTAATGAAGATGAAGGTGACCACCGAGGGCGAGCGGGTGATCGACGGGCTCTGGGACGTGGTGGCCGCCAAGGGTTTTGAGAAGGACACCTACTTCGAGCAGGCGGCGATGGACATCCGCGCGCTGCCCAAGCTCGAAGGCACCGTTCACGTCAACATGGCCCTGGTGCTGAAGTTCCTGCCCAGCTATCTGCTGCGAACGGCCACGCTCCCCGAGGTGCCTAAGCGGCGCGATGCCGCCGACGACGACTTCCTGTTCCACCAAGGACCCGCCCGGGGGCTCGGGAAGGTCCGGTTCGCGGACTGGCGCACGCCATACGACGCGTTCGCGCACGTGCCCAACGTCGCTGTCTTCCGTGAGCAGGCGGAAGGCCTGGTTGAGCTGGTCAGAAGCCATGGGCCGGATGCGGACCAGGCGAAGGACCTGGATCTGCTCCTCACTCTCGGCGAGCTGTTCACCCTCGTCGTTTACGGACAGCTCATCCTCGAGCAGGTGATGTCGACCGACATGGACCGTGACACGACGGACCTGGTGGACCAGATCTTCGATGTGTTCGTTCGTGACTTCTCGGGCTACGCCGTGGACCTGCACGGCAAAGCCTCATCGACCAAGGCACAGCAGGCCTGGGCCCTTGAGCATGTGCGCAAGCCGGCGGCGGGCCCTGGTCGTTATGACAGGGTCTGGCAGCAGGTCCGGGACCTGGCGGGCACCTACGAGATGCGCCCCTGACTGACCTGCGGAAACACTGGTCGGGGTGACAGGATTTGAACCTGCGGCCTCTTCGTCCCGAACGAAGCGCGCTACCAAGCTGCGCCACACCCCGTGGCATACCGCCTGCACGTGGTGCAGGCGGCGAAGCACGAGACTAGCCGAGTGAGTGCGCCGGCACCGAATCGGGTCCGACCTCAGCGGCCTGCCGGTCCGGCCGCAAGGGTCAGCAGGGTTACTTCGGGTCGGCAGGCGAACCGCACCGGCGCGTACGGCGAGGTACCCAGCCCGGCCGAGACCTCCAGCCACGCCGCACCAACCGGAGCCTGGGATGACGGCGTGGCACCAGCGCCCGGCCACCACCGCGAGACGCCCTTGGCACGCCGCCGGTCCAGGTCGCAGTTGGTCACCAGCGTGCCGTAGAACGGCAGGCAGAGCTGCCCGCCATGGGTGTGCCCGGCGATGACAAGCCCGGCGCCGTCGGCCGTCATGGCATCCAGAACCCGCCTGTATGGCGCGTGGGTGACTCCCACTGTCAGGGCGGCTGAGGGGTCCCGGGGGCCTGCGACCTCGCCATAGCGGTCGTAGCCGAGGTGAGCGTCGTCGACGCCCACGAGCTCCAGCGTCTGCCCGGCTACGGACAGGGTAGCGCGTGCGTTGGTGAGGTCCGCCCATCCGGCGCGGGTGAAGGCGTCCGCGAGATCGGCGGTCGGCAGCGGCACGGCGTGCTGCGGTCGGGCGTGCCCCTTGGTCAGGTAGCGCGCCGGGTTCTTGTAGCTCGGCGCGAAGTAGTCGTTGGAGCCCATGACAAACACACCCGGAACAGCGAGCAATGGCTCCAGGGCTAGCAGTACGGCGGGAACGGCATCCAGATCGGCAAGGTTGTCGCCGGTGTTGACGACCAGGTCCGGCTCCAGGGCGGCGAGCGAGCGGATCCAGTCGATCTTCCGGGCCTGGCGGGGGACCAGGTGGATGTCCGAGAGGTGCAGGACTCGTAACGGCGCCGCC
>JANOHS010000542.1:0-10924 GCA_031406655.1 Micrococcales bacterium | reverse complement strand
GGCGGCGGGCAGGTCCGCCACGATGATCCTGATCGCCTCGAAAGCGTGTAGCTCAGTTATCGGTGAGCTTGTGGTCGACATGACGGATTCGGTTGCGTGGGCGAGGGCGTCCATGCCGGTGGAGCCTTTGACGGATGCCGGAAGTCCGTCCACGAAGCCGGGGTCCAGCACCACGAGTTCGGGCACGAAGGAGCGGCAGGAGCTGACTCGCTTCTCGCCGTCGATCGTGATCATCGAGATCCTGGTGACCTCCGCGCCGGTGCCGATGGTCGTCGGCATGAGCACCAATGGGGAGCGGGGGCGGTCCGGTTCGACGACGCCAAGCCAGTCCCGGCTGGCGCCCTCGTTCGTCACTAGTAAGGAGATCATCTTGGCAGCGTCCAGGACGCTGCCTCCGCCGATGCCGACGACCGCGCCTACGCGGGCTTCGCGCGCCTTCCGGGCGGCGGAGTCGACCTGGTCGTCGTGGAGCTCGGGGCCGAAGTCCGTCAGAAGCAGCGCGGTGTAACCGACGTCGCGCAGCGAGGCGAGCACGCCGTCGAGCAAACTACTGCCCTCGATCGCGGGGTCAACAGCGAGGAGCACCTGACCTGGTGGGACGCCCAGGATCGCTTGTAGGCCCTCGCCCAGAGCGGCGGCGGAGCCGCGCCCCATCCACGTGACGGCAGGGCAGAGGAAGTTCGTTGGGGCCGCTGTATGGCCTCCGCGTGCTGACATCGGCGCTGTTCCCTTCTAGGCAATTTCAGAGTTCGTCTCGGAGACACTTTGGATCCATAATCGGGAATCCCATGAGTGTGAGGCAGGACACACCGCACGTCAACCCCCTAGTTTGAGCAGATTGTCACGATTAGGTGACATCGCAGTCGGCAGCCATTACCCTTCTTGGATCCAGTGTGTCCATTGGGGGCGAAGAGAAAGGTCTTGCCGTGGAGGACTTCCTGGTCATCGGGGCGGGCATAGTGGGTCTGGCGACCGGGCGTGCGCTCCTCCTTAAACGTCCCGGCTCGAGGGTGGTCGTGCTGGATAAGGCAGACGACATCGCCACTGCGCAGACGGGGCACAACTCGGGGGTGATCCACGCCGGGATCTACTACGCTCCGGGCTCGCTCAAGGCGCGCCTCTGCCGGGCGGGTGAGCGTGCGACGAAAGAGTTCTGCAACGTCCACGGCATCCGGTACGAGACCGTC
Organism: Micrococcales bacterium; assembly: GCA_031406655.1. Classification (GTDB taxonomy): domain Bacteria; phylum Actinomycetota; class Actinomycetes; order Actinomycetales; family Dermatophilaceae; genus UBA4719. The sequence goes on along the minus strand of JANOHS010000542.1, from coordinate 9,737 downwards.
GGGAAGTTGGTCGTGGCCACCGATGACGTGGAGCTTGAGCGGATGGCCCGGCTCGAGGACCGTGCCGCCGTGAATGGGCTCGAGCTGGAGCGGTTGGACGCTGTGCGGCTGCGCGAGCTGGAGCCGCACGTCCGCGGCGTTGGCGCGTTACTCTCCCCCACCACCGGCATCGTGGACTTTCGCGAGGTAGCCCGAGCCATGGCGGGGGAGATAGTCGCGCTTGGCGGGCGCGTGATCACGCGCTCCCAGGTCCGTGGGATCACCGAGGTCCCTGGTCCGGGGGGTGGCGAGGTCGCCGTGGAGTCGGACGGCGGGGACTTCCATGCCCGGCGGCTAGTCGCCTGCGGCGGCCTGCAGGCCGACCGGCTGGCGGCGATGGGCGGCCTCGAGGTGGACTTTCGGATCGTGCCCTTCCGCGGCGAGTACTTCCAGTTGCCGGTATCTCGGGCCGGGTTGGTTAAGCGGCTCATCTACCCCGTGCCCGACCCTGAGCTGCCGTTCCTGGGCGTGCACCTGAGCCCGATGATCGATGGGCGGATCACCGTCGGCCCCAACGCCGTGCTGGGCCTGGCCAGAGAGGGCTATCCGAAGGGCTCGGTCCGCTTGCGTGACGTTGCCGCGTTCGCGACTTTCCCCGGGTTTTGGCGCTTCGCCAGAGCCAATGTCCGCACCGGCGTGGCCGAGATGCGCGATTCCGCCTTCCGGTCGGGTTACCTGCGCGCCGTGCGCAAGTATTGCCCCGACCTGACCCCGGACGACCTGCGCCCGTACCCGGCTGGTATCCGCGCCCAGGCAGTCACCCGTGGCGGTGCCCCGGTTGAAGATTTCCTGTTCCGGGAGACGAAACGCCAGCTCCACGTGTGCAACGCTCCCTCGCCGGCCGCCACGTCGGCTATCCCGATCGGGGAGATGATCGCGACGAGGGTGCTCGACCACTGACAGGCGGCCACCTGACGAAACCGGCCGGGGGCCGGTGTTCCGAAGCGATCGGTTCTGGACGCCGCAGAGGTGCCCGCGCGTCGCGCGTCGTTGCGGCGTCCGGTGGGCTCAGTGGCCAGGGGACGCGAAGATCTCGGGCATTCGGTCGAGTTCGACGATGGTCCGAATGATGTGAGTCGCCAGGATTGACCCGGCTATCTCGGCGTCGCGGTTGCGGACCGCATCGAAGAGCAACCGGTGTTCGATGTTGGTCCACTCCCGCCACCGGTCCCCGGTGCGCATGACGAAGGCGCGTCGGTATGGCTGGGTGGCGTTCCATAGCCGGTCGACGATGAAGATGAGGTGTTGGCTGCGGCAGCCTGTATACGTGAGCAGGTGGAACTCCCTGTCGAGTAGGAGGAAGTCCACGGGGCCGACTCCGCCCTCGATCGTGGCCAGGATCTGATCGGCATGGTCAATCTGCTCCGTCGTGAGGTGGGAAACGCTCTGAGCGATGACAATGGGCTCGATGCCGACGCGGGCGCGGTATAAGAGGTGAAGCTCCTCGGGGTCGAGTTTTGTCACCCTCGCGCCCTTGTTCGGCTCGAGGACGACCAGCCCTTCTCCCTCCAGGGTGCGCAACGCCTCGCGCACCGGTAGGCGGCTCGCGCCGAGTCGGGCGGCCAGGGTCTCCTGGCGGATCCGCTCGCCGACCCCGATCTCCCCCTCCAGGATCGCCCGGCGAAGATAGTCGGCGACGCGCTGGCTCGCGCCCCCGCCGTTGACCCGGGCGCCCATGTCGCCGTCGAGATCCGCCCTCACCTCGACCATGTATGACTCCGTCCAATTGGATCCAAATAACCGTCGCCGTCCGTGAGTCTAAGCACAGGGTGACCTAGGCGCTACCCCATTCAGACCAAAAATGTGTACTTGTCGGCTTGACCTTCCACGTCCAGCGTCCTACCGCGGGGCGCGCGACCGAACGGCGCTTACTGCTTGGCTTGACCCCGGTGCCGCCCCAGGCCTTCCCTGAGCGTGACGACGTCGCGTTAGCCGCTCACTCCGCTGGGCGTGCTGGGTGCCAGAGACGGGTGGCGGCGTACGCCTCGTAGGCCTTGCCGTTCGGAAAGCTCACCAGCTCTAACTGCATGCCCCATGGGGTCAGGAAATACACCCATCGCTGCCCTGCGCTCGGGCCGCCGCTTGCCGTCGGCTCCCCCAGAACCCGCACGCCCTGCTCCTTCAGGTACGCCAGCGCATCGTCGAGGTCATCTACGTAGAAGGCGATGTGGTGGCCACCAACATCACTGTTGCACGGCGGGCCGGCGGGCGGTTCGGGCGGTTCGTAGGCGAAGATCTCAAAGCTGGGCCCGGTGCGGCACCGGAAGAAGCGCAACTCGCGCATGACTGTGCGTGGCGAGACGTTGAGGTGCTCGAGCATCCAGTCGTCCTCGGCGCTGAAGGGTCCAAGGGAGTAGATCCGCTCGCATCCGATGACGTCGACGAAGAAGCGTTCCGCCTCCTCCAGATCGGGGACGGTGAAGCCGATGTGGTCAGTGCCGGCAAGTCCGGGAAGCGCCATATTTCATCCTCAATTCTTCGCTTCTATTGGATCCATTCATATGCCATGTTGCCCGAAATAGTGCATAAAATCGAGCACAACTCTTGCAAGTGTATCCAATCTGTGGATACTGGTCACTATCGAGTATCCCGCCCTGACGACCGTCGGCGTCGCGCCAGCGAGAAGGAGCAGCGCCACATGCCCAAGATCAAGAACCTCCGTCCCGATTCACCTTGGGTCGAGTTGCGGACCACGGCGCAGGACTGGAAGGACGCCGATCCCGCGCTGCTGTCGAACATGCTCTGCCAGCTCCATCTTGTGCGGGCCTTCGAAGAGTCCGTGCTCGAGCTTGCCGGCGAGGGGCTGGTACATGGCCCGGCGCACTCAAGCATCGGCCAGGAGGGTGGCGCTGTGGGCTCGATCGTCGGCTTGCGCGGTACCGACGCGGTCAACGGTTCGCACCGCGGCCACCACCAGTTCCTGGCAAAGGCTCTGGCCTTTGTGTCGCCGAGCTTGGACCATACCAACTTCGTCTCCGCCGACGTCCAGGCCCTTCTTCAACGCACCCTCGCCGAGATCCTTGGGCTCTCCCAAGGCTTCTGCCGCGGGCGCGGCGGGTCCATGCACCTGCAGTGGCGCGAGGCCGGCGCCCTGGGCACGAATGCCATCGTCGGTGGCGGGGTTCCGCTGGCTGCGGGGAACGCCTGGGCGCAACGCCACGCCGGCACCGACGACGTCACCTTCACCTATTTCGGTGACGGGGCGATCAACATCGGCTCGGCCCTCGAAACCTTCAACCTCGCCGCCACATGGAAGCTGCCGCTGTGCTTCTTCGTCGAGAACAACCTCTACGCGGTCTCCACTCGGGTGGACGAGTCCACCAGCGAGACCCGCCTGTCGGCCCGCGGGCTCGGATTCGGCATCCCTGCCTGGCGCGTCGACGGCATGGACCCTCTGGCGGTTCACCTCGCCACGACCCAGGCAGTCGAGCACATGCGAGGCGGCGGAGGCCCGACCCTCATCGAGGTCGAGGTCTACCGGTTCTTCCACCAGAACGGCCCCTACCCAGGAAGCGCCTTCGGGTACCGGACCAAAGAGGAGGAGCAGGAATGGCGAGCACGCGACCCGTTGGACCGCGTCGGCACCGAGATGCGCGCCCGCGGGCTGATCGACGACGCCGAGCTCGCCTCGGTCCGCCAAGCGGCGCAAGAGGCCATGGCCCGCGCGGTGGCGGCACTGGTCGAGCCCGACCCCGCGGGCGCGAGCCACACGCGACGGATCCGTCCCGAGCTCTGGCCGGACGTTGACTTCGTCGATGTTGGCGTTCGCGGCGACCTTCATGAGATCGCCGGAGCCCGCACCGAGGAGCAGTCGAGTTTCACGGGTGATCTCGTCGACCAGAAGTTCGTCGATGTCATCGCCGCCGTCCTGGACCGGCGCATGGCCGAGGACTCCTCGGTCATCGTCCTCGGCGAGGACGTGCATCGCCTCAACGGCGGCACGAACGGCGCTACCAAGGGCCTAGCCAAACGCTACCCGGGGCGGATCCTGGGCACCCCGATCAGCGAGAACGCCTTCGCCGGAACCGCCGGCGGCATCGCGCTCGACGGTCGCTTCCGGCCGATTGTGGAGTTCATGTACTCCGACTTCCTTTGGGTGGCCGCGGATCAGCTCTTCAATCAGATCGGCAAGGCGCGCCACATGTTTGGCGGGCTGAACGACGTGCCGCTGGTCCTGCGCATCAAGGTCGCCATGGGCACCGGCTACGGCTCGCAGCATTCAATGGACCCTGCGGGGATCTTCGCTACGGCCCCTGGCTGGCGCGTCGTGGCCCCTTCGACACCGTTTGACTACGTCGGACTAATGAACACCGCGCTCGCGCTGGGAGACCCTGTCGTTGTCCTCGAGCACGTCGACCTGTACACCTCTGTGGGTCAGGCCCCATCGATTGACCTGGACTACCAGTTGCCCTTCGGCAAGGCAGCACTGCGCCGCACCGGCCAGGACGCGACAATCATTAGCTACCTGTCAATGGTCAACCACGTCCTTGAGGCCGTCGAGCAGGAGGGCATCGACGCCGACGTCATCGACCTGCGCTGGCTCGACCGGGCCAGCCTGGACTGGGAGACCATTGAGGAATCCGTGCGCAAGACTAATGCGGTGCTCATCGTCGAGCAGGGCGCGGTGGGCACGTCGTACGGCGGCTGGCTGGCCGATGAGATCCAGCGTCGGCTGTTCGACTGGCTGGACCAGCCTGTCCAGCGTGTCACGGGGGCTGAGGCGTCGCCGAGCATCTCCAAAGTGCTCGAGCGGGCCGCCTTCGCCCGCTGCGAGGAGACGTCCGCGGGGATCCGTCGGCTCGTCGCAGGGATGGGTGGCTGAGATGGCCGAGATCCTCCGGATGCCGAACGTTTTGGCCGGCGCCACCGAGGCGACGATCGCCGGGTGGGTCGTCGAAGAGGGGACAGTGATAACGCCCGGCATGATCATCGCCGAGATCGAGACCGAGAAAGCCGTCGTCGAACTGCCCGCCGAACGCGACGGCGTGCTCGGGGTGTTCCTTGCCAGGGCCGGTGAGACGGTCCTGGTTGGCGCCCCGATCGCTGTCGTGCTCGACTTCGCCGACGAGACGGTTGACGTTGACGCTCTGGCCGCCAAGTCCGCAACGCCCACCTCCGCAGGCAACGCTGCGGACACCGATGTGGAACTGGCCCGAGGCGGGGACGAAGGGGGTCACTCCGCGCACCGGCCGCCCGAGACGACAGAGCCGGTCCCAGCCAACTTCGAGGCCACTGCCGCGACCGCGCTGGCCCCAACGAGCCAGGCGCCTGCCAGGCACAACGGGCGGATCTTCGCCAGCCCCTTGGTGCGCAGACTCGCCCGCGAGAGGGGTTTCAACCTGGAGGACCTGAGCGGCTCCGGACCGGGCGGACGGATCGTACGGCGCGACGCCGAGGCACACGGCGCTGCGCCGACTTACGCCAGCTCACCCACGCCAACAGCCGTTCCCGCCCAGGCGGACCCTACGGTCGGCCCCGCGGAAGGCACCACAACACCACACGCTCCGATGCGCCGCGCGATCGCGCGGCGGCTTACCGAGTCCAAGACGACGATCCCGCACTTCTACCTGCGGGCGAGTTGCCGGGTGGACCGGCTCCTTGCCCTGCGCCGGGAGATCAACGAGACAACGCCGGGGAAGATCTCCGTCAATGACCTCGTCGTCAAGGCCGTGGCCGCTGCCTACCGCGCAGTTCCAGAGGCCAACGTCGTCTGGACAGACGAGGCGTTGGTCCGATTCGACAGGATAGACGTTGGCATCGCGATCTCAACTCCACGTGGCCTTGTTACCCCGGTGGTTCGCGACATCGAGGCGAGCTCGATCTCGCAGCTGTCCGCGACCATCGCCGAGCTGGTCGGCCGCGCCCATGAGGGCCGGCTGCGCCAGCACGAGCTCGAGGGCGGCACATTCGCTGTTTCCAACCTCGGCATGCACGGCATCGAGGAGTTCGCGGCAATCATCAACCCTCCGCACTCGGGGATTCTCGCGGTCGGGGCGGCACGCCAACAGGCGATTGTCGACGACGGCTCCCTCGCGGTCGGAACGATCATGCAAGTCGTCCTTTCTGCGGACCACCGGGCGCTCGACGGCGAACTCGCGGTCCGCTGGCTGAGCGCGTTCGTCGCCGCGGTCGAGCACCCTCTCACCTTGCTGGTCTGAGACCGGCACACCACAGCCCGCGGCCATGAAGAGAAGGAAAAACTATGACGGACGTCACGGACAGCCGCATTTGCGACCTGCTCTCTGAGGTACCAACCGACCTGTACATCGACGGGCTGTGGCGGCCCGCAAGCTCGGGGCAGCGCTTCGACGTCGAGAACCCCGCGACCGGCAAGGTGCTCACCACCGTCGCCGATGCCACCGCCGAGGATGCCATGGCAGCCCTCGACGCCGCCGATCGCGCCCAGGGCGCGTGGTCGCTAACCCCGCCGCGCGAGCGGAGCGAGCTCCTGCGGGGCGCTTTCGAGCGGCTCAGCGAGCGTGCGGACGACTTCGCCCTGCTCATGACCCTGGAGATGGGCAAGTCGCTCACAGAGGCACACGGCGAGGCCGCTTACGCGGCGGAGTTCTTCCGCTGGTTCGCCGAGGAAGCGGTCCGCATCGACGGCGGTTACAAGCCAGCACCGGACGGCGTCAACCGGATGCTCGTCCTCAAACGGCCGGTCGGGCCGTCCCTGCTCATCACGCCGTGGAACTTCCCGCTCGCCATGGGCACCCGGAAGATCGGGCCCGCACTGGCTGCAGGATGCACCGTGGTCCTCAAACCCGCGGCACTGACGCCGCTGAGCTCCCTGCTGCTAGCCAAAGTGCTCGACGAGGTCGGCGTCCCGCGCGGCGTCGTCAACGTCATCCCGACGAAGCGGGCCGGGGAGACGACCGGGCCACTGATCGCCGACCGGCGCCTGCGCAAGCTCTCGTTTACAGGCTCCACCGAGGTGGGGCGCACGTTGCTGGCCCAGGCCGCTGACAACGTGCTCCGCACGTCCATGGAACTTGGAGGAAACGCGCCTTTCCTCGTCTTCGAGGACGCCGATCTCAACCGGGCGGTGGAGGGCGCGCTCGGAGCGAAGTTCCGCAACATCGGCGAGGCCTGCACCGCAGCGAACCGCTTCTTTGTGCACGAGGACGTCGCGGAGGACTTCACTGTCCGGCTCACCGCGAAAGTCCGCGAGATGACCATGGGCCCCGGTACTGACCCCGGCGCCATGCTGGGCCCGCTCGTGGACGAGAAGTCCCGGCAGAAGGTTCATGACCTCGTCATCGACGCCGTGGGCAATGGCGGGACACTCCTCGTGGGTGGGCAGCTCCCAATGGGTCCGGGCTGGTTCTACCCGGGGACGGTCATCACCGGAGCCGGGCGCGACGCCGAAATCCACGGTGAGGAAATCTTCGGCCCGGTCGTGTCCATCTCCACCTTTGCAGATGAGGATGAGGCGATCGCCCGCGCGAACGAGTCCGACTTCGGCCTGGTCGCCTACGCCTTCACGCAGGACCTCGCCCGAGGTCTCCGCCTCGCCGAGCGGCTCGAGTTCGGCATGCTCGGCCTCAACGCTGGCGTCATCTCAAACCCTGCGGCGCCCTTTGGTGGGGTCAAGCACTCGGGTCTCGGCCGCGAAGGCTCCCATCAGGGGATCGAGGAGTACCTCGAGACGGTTTATGTCGGCATCGGCGACCCCAACGCGGCCCGGTAAGGCGAAGGAATCTGGCTCAAAGGACCTATCTGGCCTGGCGTCGTCGCCCCACTCATCGACCAGTTGAAGTTGTCGATGAGTGGGCCTGCGTGGCAGCTCCAGTAACTGCACGTGACGGCCCGAGTCACGGATCGCGTGCGGCTCGGCCTTGAGCCAGCTCGCGGTGCATATGGCCGACCCAGCGTCTCTCGACTGGTTGGGGAACGTTTATCGATCCGCGAACCCCTGCTGCGGACCGAGATGGCTGACCTCGGGGCCTCATCGTGTACCCGGCATTTGGTAGCCGGTTCAGGGCGAGATGGCCTCGCCCTGAAGGGCAGCCATGTATCAGCAACGCAAAGCCCACATCGGTGACGTCCACACTGCCAATGCCTATGGCGGACAAGGTAATCCGTCCCTTTCCAGCGACTTATCCAACGCTGTGGTCAGGTCGGCTGCGCTGGATTGGATGGGTCCCCGTGCCTTCAAAGCCCGGTATGGCATTCAGCCGGGTGTCGACCGCGACTTCGGGATGTGGTGGGGGCCAGGACGCGACCAACGTGTCTCCCACCGTCGCGACACGCTGGACTCCCCGACGGGGCTGCTCTACGCCTACGACCTGACGTGGGACGAGTACGCGATCTTGGCCACTGATATCCCCTGGGCCGCCGTCGAAGCCATCATCAACCGTGCCCTGTCCAGCGATACGCGCATGTCGGCTGAGGCGATCGCGGGTCTGCTGGCCGACCACCTCGCGGTCCCGACACCCGGCCTGGAGACCAAAACAGGGTTGGCCGCCGAGGTCGAACTGTGACGCACGCCGGCCGCCTACGCTTTGACGTTGCGGCCGTTCGACACGGCCACCCGATCGAAGCCGTGGTGGCGGCGAGTGGTGTGGAGCTGACGGAGTGTGGCCACGGATGGATGGGCTGCTGCCCCTTCCACGACGACTCCACCGCGTCACTGTCGGTCGGCGGCATACCCGAGCGGTTCCACTGCTTCGGGTGCGGCGCCTCCGGTGACGTCATCGAGTACGTCTCCCGGCTCACCGGGGGCTCGTTCGTCGACGCGGTTCAAGCCCTTGAGGCGGGCACCGTGTTCCACGGCGTGCCGCCGGCCACCAGCCGACAGGTTCAACGCCCGGCTCGAGCCACTGAACTCACGACCACACCACGGCGTTCCCATGCCATCAACCTCCTGGCGTGGGAGCTCTTCACCACGCCGGCGAACATCAGCGCCGCCGAGACCTACCTGCGCGAATCACGCGGCATCGACGTCGGGGCGCTGCGCGAGTCTCAGGGAGGCGAGCCGATCGTTGGCTACGCCAACACGGACTGGGACGCGCTGACCCGGCATCTGCTCCGTCAAGGGGTCACCGACAACGAACTGCTCGAACTCGACCTCGCCCAGCTGTCTCGCAATGGCGAGCTGATCGACACCTATCGCGGCAGGCTGATCGTCCCAGTTCAGCGGGACCGCGGACGCATTTGATGGGTTCATCGGTCGGGACATCACGGGCGATCCCCGGGCACCCAAGTACCGCAACTCGACAAGGACGCCGACCTTCGACAAGTCGAGAGCGCTCTACCGGCCAACCCATCAAGGCCTGGAGGCAGACGCGAACGTCGTTGTCGTCGAAGGGGCCATAGACGCTTTGGCCATCGCCGCCACGGCGGCCCGCGGCGGCGAGCTCTCGATGTTCGCGCCCGCCACCACCAGCGGGGTGACCGTCTCCGGCGTACAAGCCCGCGCGGTCCTGGCGCTACACCCCATGCCGCCCGTCATCGCCCTGGATGGAGACCGCGCCGGCCGTGAAGGCACCGATCGCTGGCTCCGCGCGCTCTGCGTCGAACGCGGCCGACCCGCCCTGGTAACCCGACTCTCCGACGGCGTTGACCCAGCCGAATGGCTGCAACATCAAGGCATTTCAGGATTGGATGCCTTCGATCGACGACGGTGGATCGGCGCCAACACCGACGTAGAAACGGATGTCCCCAGACCCCAGCTGCCCGGCCAGGATCTTGTCCGG
>JANOHS010000523.1:0-4503 GCA_031406655.1 Micrococcales bacterium | reverse complement strand
TGCCGTCGAACACGAGGGTCATGGCGTTGGCCGAAAGCGGTTGCGTAGCAGACCAAGGACGATGAGCGTGGGGAACAGCAAGAGCATGCTCAGGAGCACCGCCTGGTCCAGGTCGGTCTCGAGTGCCAGGAACGTGGCCAGAGGCAGGGTCTGGGTCCGACCCGGCAGGTTCCCCGCGAAGGTGACCGTGGCACCGAACTCCCCCAGCGACCTAGCCCACGCCAGCGCTGCACCTGCCAGGAGTGTTGGTGTGACGAGGGGCAGGATCACCGTTCTGGCAACCGCTCCCGGTGATGCTCCGAGGGTCGCCGCGGCAGCGCCCAGTCGTCGGTCGACGGAACGGAAACCGCTCTCCATCGTGATCACGACGAAGGGGAGCGCCACGAACGACACCGCCACCACGACGCCGGCTGTGCTGAACGGCAGGGCAAGACCGGACCAGTCGTACAGCACACGCCCGATGGCGCCGCGACGCCCCAGGATCGAGAACAGCCCCACTCCGCTCACCAGAGGTGGGAGCAACAAGGGCACCAGCACCACGGCCCGCAGGAGCGCACGCCCGGGGAACCGGCCGTGCGCGAGGATCCATCCCAGCGGCACTCCGAGCACCAGGGCGACCACCGTCGAAGCCGTCGCACAGATCGCGGACAGCTGGATGGCGTCACCGACGCCGGGACGGGTCAGACGTTCTATGGCGCTGGTCCACGGTGCCCGGGCCACGAGCCCGAGCACCGGGAGCGAGAGGAAGAGCGCGGCCAGCACGCCGACGAGCACGAACCCTCGCGGCGCCCGGTCCCCGACGGGGGAACGGCTCCTCACGGCGTCAGGAAACCGGCCTTGCTTGCCAGGTCAAGCCCCCCGCTCGAGGCAAGGAAGGCCACGAACGCCCTTGCAGCCGATGCGTTGGTGCTGGCCGACAGGGCTGCCGCTGACACCTCCGACGACACGTTCGCGGACTCAGGGATCACGATGCGCTCGACCTTGTTGCCTCCGGCGCGGATATCAGTGGCGAACACGAGACCCACGTCGATCTCACCGGTCGACGCCTTCGTCACGATGGCCGCACTCCCACCCGGCTCCAGCGTGTCGGCGTCCAGCGAGATCGAGGACTTCGAGGCGAGCTTCTCGCTCAGCTTGCCGCACGGCAGCTCCATCGCACACACACCCACTCGCAGCGACGCGTTCCCCAGTGACTCGACCCCCTTCACTCCGGCACGGTTGCCGGCCGGAACAACCAGCGCCATCGGGCTACGGGCGATGACATCAGCCTTACCGGCCACCATGCCCTTCGATGTCGCCTGACCCATGGTGCCCGCGTCGGGAGTGACCAGCACGTCCGCAGGCACACCGCCCTCGAGCTGTGCCAGCAGCGTTGGCACGTGACCGAGACTCAGCTGCACGCTGATCCCGGGGTTCTCCGCCTCGAACCGGGTCTTGGCAGCCTCCAGGAATCCCTTCAGGGGACCGGCGGCCATGACGGTCAACGTCCCCGTCAACGACCCGGCACCGGCTGTCGAAGGCGCTGCCTTGGTGGCCGTGGCGTCGGTCGCGTTCGCACCACCGCCGCACGCTGATGCCAACAACAGCACCGCCAGCAAAGGCGCCACCACAATGATTCGATGCCCCGTCAGGACTCCAGTGCGCATCCCGTACACCCTCTTCAGTCGATTGCCGAAACGTGACTCGCTCCAACCATCGTCGTGAGATTCTGCGGGTCGTTCTGGGGTTTCGGTGACACCGGCCTATGACTTCAGTCACTTTCCCGCGTGTCGTTCCGGCGGTGCGACCTGAGCGCGCCCCTCGAATCTCCCTGCCCCCGCAGTGGCGTGGTCTAACCGGTAGGGGTAGCCACCCACATCGGACCGAGGTTGGTCTGGACGATCTCTGCCTCAACGGCGTAGCCGCTCCCGGCACCGGAGCTCTCGTCCCAAGTGAAGCGATGGCCGGGCCCGACGCCATGAGGCAACGGCCAGCGCTCGTTGTCGTGGGCGCCGCCTCGGCAGACTACGTACCTGGGATCCATGCTGTGCATCCTAGGAGCAGGTATGGCTCCGGCTCAGCCGAATGACCATTACTCCTGCCAGCCAACAGAGAATCGTTACCTGACGTCAGATCCCACTCTGATGACGCGACGCAGCGGCGCCCCAGGTCGCGACACAATGAGGGCATGTTCTCCCGGTCGAAGACGCGCCACCCGCTGACAGCAGTCCTGGCTGCTGGTGTCGCGTTCGCCCTTGCCTCGGGCATCGCTGCGGTCATCTCGGTGACCAATGCAGCACCGGCGTCGGCTCACACGGCCCTGGTCAGGATCACCCCAAAGGCCGATGCGGCGCTGACCACGGCTCCTACCAACGTCGTGCTGGAGTTCAACCAGGCGGTCAGCAAGACGTTCGCCACGGTGGTGGTGACCACCGCTGCCGGCGTCACGGTGACGAGCGGCAAGCCAGCAGTGCTGGGTGCCAGAGTCACCCAGCCACTGCGTCCCGACCTGGCATCCGGCGACTACCGGATCGCCTACCGGATCGTGAGCGCCGATGGCCATCCCGTGTCGGGAGCGTCAAGATTCAAGCTGACAGTGACCTCGGCCACGAGGCCTTCGACGTCAGTCGCGACCCCGACTGCCTCGGCAGGCGGACCACGAACGGAATCCACACCTTCTGTCCCTGGGGCTGCTGCGGCCTCAGCCAGGGATCCCAAGCCCTCGCAAGGCTGGCTGAGTCGTTTCCTGATTCCGATCGCGGGAGTTGTCGGGATGCTGTTCATCGGCGGCAGCGTGCTGCGGTGGGACCGCCAACGCCGTTGAATATGGCCGGATTTCCGGCTACCCGACCGCGCCTGCTAGCCTCTCTCCTCGTTGCGCCGTTAGCTCAATTGGCAGAGCAGCTGACTCTTAATCAGCGGGTTGGGGGTTCAATTCCCTCACGGCGCACCAAACATGCAGGTCACAGGCCTGCAGGGTGGCGGTCCTTCTACCCGGAGGGCCGCCACACACATTTAATACACAGTTTGGCCCACACGTTCTGACAGACCGCCCGGGCGGTCTAGGCCGTACGACGTTTGGCCCGCTTCGCGAATCCGTCCAAGGCCGAGATCACCTCGGGCGCTTCCCACACGCGGTCACGCGCTCCCTTGCCGATCAGCCGCAGCACCCGGTCGGCCACGAGTCGATCGATTGCGTTCTGCGCGTTGCTGCTTGCCAGGGACAGTTCCCTCGCCACCAGCGGCATATCACCACGGGTTGCTGGAGCAACAGATCGGCCAGCCGGTGGGCGGCCGCTCCCCTTCGAGCCGGAATGACATCCGCCCACCCGGCTTGAGCAGTCCCCAGGTCGGCGGCGAAGGCGGCGGTCGGTGCCTATTGCTGGGAAGGTCACCTCCGCCATGACCAGCTGCCGAGCAGCCTCTCAGGTTTCGTCCTCCCACCACTGCAGGACCCGACGGGCACGCAGGGTTGCCCATCGGCTTGGTCCCGCGGGCTCCATCCGGAACCAGGCCTTGCCCGGATAGGGCCGGTGGACCGGCCAGGTCCCGTCCTTTCGCCGGGCCCCGCGGATAGCCTCGACGGCCGCCGCCAGGCGCTCATCCCGGGTCGTTCCTGATGCCCGAAAGTGCTCGAGACCCCTCATCACGTCGAAGTGCCACTGCGGCGGGAACGGGAACCTGAGCAACGCTGCATCCACTCGCTCACCGGTCCGGTGCGAGCAGTACAGCTGGTGGTCGAGGAAGAAGCCACGACCTCGTGCCATGGCATCCGCGACGGCCAGCGGTCGCCCGGATCGCTGGTAGGCAAGCAATGCGTCCAGGGCTGAGATGGACGTGTGGAACGACCCGTGCGTGGATCCCGAACGGATCGACTCGCAGTTCCAACCGCCGTCATCGAGCTGCTGGCCCAGTAGCCACCGGACGGCCGGGTCGACGCGGTCGTCCTCGAGGCCGAAGGATGACGCCAGCAGGATGAGCATCGCGGTGACGCAGGTCTCAGGCTGGTGGATGGTCTTGGCGATGTTGAGGCCGCCGTCGTAGTAGCGGGCGCCGTCCCACACCTGCCGGCACCCGGCCAGCGCCTGCGGGTGGCCGACCGGCATGCCGAGCCAGTGAAGGAGCAGGAGCGTGTAGGTGGTCGAGGTCCACTTCGGGCTGTACAGCGCGCCGGCCCACCGCCCGTCCTCATCCTGGGCCCTCAGCAGACGGGCGCCCCAGCCTTCGACGATGACCCGATGTCGTTCGGCTTCGACGTCCTCTGGCGAGCCCCCGGCAAGGTCCTGGAGCACCTGCCAACGGATCGCCGGGTCGCCGCGTAGGAGCCACTCCAGCACGGCGTCCTCGCCGGGGCCGAGCGTGCCGGGGTCGAACACCGTTGCGGCCACTACCGACCGAGCACCTCACGCTCACCCGGGTCGCGCGCCGGGTCCGCGGCCGGCAGCGCATCGACCGCCCAGTCCGAGCGCTTCCACTCCGGCACCGGGGTCAGCCGCTCGGCGCGGGGGACGAAATGGGAACGCT
>JANOHS010000510.1:0-2227 GCA_031406655.1 Micrococcales bacterium | reverse complement strand
CTCAGCGCCGTCAGGCCGGCGGCGGAAACGACCTGTCTGCGCGGAGACGGGCAGGTGTGCGAGCGGCAGTCCCAACCAGGCTTCACGCACTGGGGCTCGTTCGCCGAGCTGGTGGCCATCAACCATGCGGAGACCAACCTGGTCCGGCTGCCTGACCAGATGTCCTTCGACGTCGCGGCCAGTCTGGGTTGCCGGTTCGCCACCGCGTACCGTGCCGTCCGCCAGCTGGGGCGGCCCGAGCCGTCCGACTGGGTGGCCGTGCATGGATGCGGTGGCGTGGGCCTGTCCGCGGTGATGATCGCGGCCGCGCACGGCGCCCGTGTGGTGGCGGTCGACATCTCCCCCGACGCACTTCACCTGGCGCGCGAGGCAGGTGCCGTCGAGAGCGTGCTTGTCGGCGAACACACCGACGTGCCCGCCGCGATCATGGACATCACCGGCGGCGGCGCACGGGTGTCGATCGACGCTCTGGGCAGCGTGCAGACCTGCCAGAACTCGATCCTCTGCCTCGGCACCAGGGGACGGCACGTGCAGGTCGGCCTGATGCTCGGCCCCGAACAACAGCCACCGATTCCGATGTCGCGAGTGATCTCCTACGAGCTGGCCTTGTTCGGCACGCACGGCCTGGCGGCGCACTCATACCCGGCGCTGCTGTCCGAGATCGAGGCCGGCGTGCTCGAGCCACAAAAGCTGATCACCCGCTCGATCGGTCTGGCCGAGGCGTGCGGGGCGTTGACGATGATGGCCCGGCAGCCAGGTGTGGGAGTCACCATGATCCACCCGTGAGGCGCGGCCGCCCTGCGTAACAGCAGTCGGGTGACGGCTGGCATGCTGTCCACATGACGGACACTTTCCCCACCGACCTCGAGATCGGCCGAGCTGCCGAACTTCTTCCGATCGAGCAGGTCGCGGCCTCGGCGGGCATCGCGGCGGAGCATCTCGAGCCCTACGGCAGGTACATCGCCAAGGTCGCGCCGTCGGCACTTGCCGCCGTGTCCGAGCGGGCGCCCGCCAAGTACGTGGTGATCACCGCGGTGACGCCCACCCCCCTGGGTGAGGGGAAGACCACCACATCGATCGGGCTGGCCCAAGGGCTCTCGCTGCTCGGGCACCGGTCGATGCTCTCCCTTCGGCAGCCTTCACTGGGGCCGACGTTCGGCATCAAGGGCGGCGCGGCGGGAGCCGGCTACAGCCAGGTCGTGCCGATGGAGGCCGTGAACCTGCACCTGACCGGCGACTTCCACGCTGTCACCGCGGCGCACAACCTGCTCACCGCCATGGTCGACAACCACCTGCACCATGGCAACGAGCTCGGCATCGATGTCCGGACGATCGCCTGGCGGCGGGTGCTGGACGTCAACGACCGCGCCCTGCGCAACATCGTCGTTGGGCTCGGCGAACGGATGGACGGCCTGCCTCGCCAGGGGGGGTTCGACATCACCGCTGCGAGCGAGGTGATGGTGATCCTGTCGCTGTCGACCTCCCTGCGGAACCTTCGCGAACGCCTCGGCCGCATCGTCATCGGTTTCACGTACGCCGGCCAACCGGTCACTGCGGAGGACCTCAAGGCGGCAGGCGCCATGACGGTCATGCTGCGCGACGCGATCAAGCCCAACCTGTTGCAGACGCTGGAGCACACGCCGGCCCTGATCCACGCCGGGCCCTTCGGCAACATCGCCACCGGCAACTCCTCGGTCGTCGCAGACCTGCTCGGCATCCGGACGTCGGACTACCTGCTCACCGAGGCCGGCTTCGGTGCCGACATGGGCGCTGAGCGCTTCTTCAACGTGAAGTGCCGGGCATCCGGGCTGACGCCGGACGCGGCAGTGCTCGTCGTCACCGTGCGCGCCCTGAAGACACACTCTGGTCGCTACCAGGTTGTCGCGGGCCGCGCGCTGCCCCCCGAGATGCTCGAGGAGAGTCCTGAGGACGTCCGCCTCGGCGCCCCGAACCTGTTGCGCCACATCGAGATCGTGCGTCGCTTCGGGGTGGCCCCGGTGGTGGCCATCAACGCGTTCCCCACCGACCATGAATCGGAGCTCCAGGCCATCAAGGACATCGCGGCGGATGCCGGCGTCCGCGTTGCCGTCACCCGGCACGTCGCCGATGGCGGCAAGGGCGCGCTGGAGCTCGCCGCGCTCGTCGTCGAGGCGGCAAACGAGCCGAACTCGTTCCACCACCTGTACGAGCTCGACGCGCCGCTGGTCACCAAGATCGAGAAGATCGC
>JANOHS010000477.1:0-2420 GCA_031406655.1 Micrococcales bacterium | reverse complement strand
TTGACGAGGAGCAGCGCTTCGGTGTCGAGCACAAGGAACAGCTCAAACGGCTGCGCACGGCAGTCGACGTCCTTGCCCTGTCGGCGACCCCGATCCCGCGGACCCTGGAGATGGCTGTCACCGGTATCCGCGAGATGTCCACCCTGGCCACGCCGCCCGAGGAGCGTCACCCGGTCCTGACCTTCGTCGGGGCCTATGACGAGAAACAGATCACCGCCGCCATCCGGCGTGAGCTTCTCCGTGAAGGCCAGGTGTTCCTGATCCACAACAAGGTGTCCTCCATCGAGAAGGCCGCCGCCAGGATCCGTGAGCTCGTGCCCGAGGCGCGGATCGCGACCGCCCACGGCCAGATGGCCGAGCACCGGCTCGAGCAGGTCGTCGTCGACTTCTGGGAGAAGCGCTTCGACGTCCTGGTCTGCACCACGATCATCGAGACCGGCCTCGACATCTCCAACGCCAACACCCTCATCGTGGAGCGGTCCGACATGCTCGGTCTCAGCCAGCTCCACCAGCTCCGCGGTCGGGTGGGTCGCGGTCGTGAACGCGCCTACTCCTACTTCCTGTATCCCCCGGAGAAGCCGCTCACCGAGACCGCGCACGACCGGCTGGCAACCATCGCCAGCCACACCGACCTCGGCGCCGGGATGCAGGTGGCGATGAAGGACCTGGAGATTCGTGGTGCCGGCAACATGCTCGGTGGCGAGCAGTCCGGCCATATCGCCGGCGTCGGCTTCGACCTCTACATCCGTCTGGTGGGCGAGGCGGTTGCTGACTTTCGGGGGGACGGCGCCGAGGCAGCTCCGGCTGAGATCAAGATCGAGCTGCCCGTGGACGCGCACCTGCCGCACGAGTACGTCCCGGGAGAGCGACTGCGCCTGGAGGCCTACAAGAAGCTCGCGACGGTTCAGGATGCCGCGGGGCTGGCCGAGATCGAGGCGGAGCTGCAGGACCGCTACGGCAGCCCACCCGAGCCGGTGCGCAACCTGCTCGAGGTGGCCCGCCTGCGCACGGTGGCCCGCCAGGCCGACGTGGCCAACATCAGCGTCCAGGGGAGGTACGTGAGGTTCGGCCCGCTCCAGCTGCCCGAGAGCCAGCAGCTTCGGCTACAACGGCTCTACCCGGGGACGCTGGTCAAGGACGCTGTCCGTACGATCTTGGTGCCCAGGCCAATGACGGCGCAGGTGGCAGGTCAGCCGCTGAGGGACATGGCAGTCCTGCGCTGGGCAGTTGACCTGATCCACTCGGTTCTGCTGGACAGCGTGGCCGACGCGGCGCGGGTCGCAACGACCAGGCCATCATGATCGACGAGTAACCTCACGAACTGGACGCCGGCTCGGCGAGCATGAGCCCGAGAAGCCGGCGCGACGAAAGGACACGGCCTTGGCGCCCCTGCAACACCTTCGCACCCCGCTGGGCAGGATCGGTACCTCACGTCTGGTGTTCCCGGGCGCACTCCTGCTCGGCGCAACCCTGGCGTTGTCCGGCTGCGGAGCCCAGCAGTCCGGCGCCGCGGCGATCGTCAACGACACCGTCATCAGCGACCGGGACGTCCAGACCGTCTCCGCCGAGGTCAACCGGATCGAGGAGGGCGGGCAGAAGCTCAGCTCGAGTGACGCACTGCTCAGCCTTATCCTGGCGCCCTATGTCCTGGCCGAGGCCAGGCGCGCGGGCAAGACCGTCTCCGCCTCGCAGGCGCGCAAGGTCATCGCCAAGGTGGCCGACCCTTCGCCTTCGACGATCACCTTCGTCCAGATGCAGCTTGCGGTCCAGCAGCTCGACGACGCCAGCAAGAGCTCGATCGTGGACGAGCTGGGCAAGGCCAAGATCACGGTCAACCCGCGTTATGGAACGTTCAACGCCACTTCGATCGCGATCACCCCGACCGCCCCCAACTGGATCAAGGCCACCGCGCCATCGCCGGTCAAGTGACGGTGACAACAGATGACGACGTGACGACGCGCCGGCTCATCCTGCTGCTCAGCACGCCACGTATCGCACCCGGACTGTTCTCACGAGACGCCTGGACCGCGCTGGCGAACGCCGCCCACGTCCTCACCAGGGATGAGGACGAGATGCAGCTTCTCGCCATACAGGAGGCGGGTATTGCGGCCACTGCCCTGGGCGAGCAGCAACCCGGTGCGCTCGCTCGCCTTCTCGTCGACAGGACGACCGAAGGTGAGGTGGTCTGGATCGGTTCCGCGGACGGGGACCCCGGCCTCACCGATGCGCTCGCTGCCGAGGTCAGCCGGCGTGACGAACCGCCGGAGATCGAGCTCCTGTTCGCGTCCTACGACGTGCCGGGGTCGCGACTGCTCGACCTGGTCGCGGCGATGGACCGGCTGCGTTCGCCGGGCGGCTGCCCCTGGGACGCCGAGCAGACACATGAGTCACTGGTGCCCTACCTGATCGAGGAGACCCAC
>JANOHS010000443.1:0-2429 GCA_031406655.1 Micrococcales bacterium | reverse complement strand
GATCACCCACAACCTGATCCCTTTCTTCGTGGCACGACAGGTGATGTGCGGCGCGGGCAGAGTTGGTATCGGCCAGGACTCGACACAAGCCGGGTTCCAGATCGCCCAGCGGTCGGATTTCTTCGAGGTCGAGGTGGGCCTGGAAACGACTCTGAAACGGCCCATCATCAACACCCGGGACGAGCCGCATGCGGTGGCCGACCTGTACCGCCGGCTGCACGTGATCATCGGCGACGCGAATCAGTGTGACGTCGCGGGCCTGCTCAAGCTGGGCACCACCAGCGTGGTCCTGGCGATGATCGAGGACCATGCGCTGGACGTGGACCTGAGCGTCCGCAAACCGGTGGCAACCCTGCATGCGGTGTCCCACGACCCCACTCTCAAGACGCTCGTGGAGCTTCGCGACGGTCGCACCATGACGGCCGTCCAGCTGCTGTGGGCCTACTACGAGCAGGCCGATCGCTATCTGCGGGAACAGCACGCCGGTGCGATCGACGACGACACCGCCGAGGTGATGTCGCGATGGTCCTCCGTGCTCACCAGGCTCGAGCGGGACCCGATGGAGTGTGTTCGTGAGATCGACTGGGTCGCGAAGCTCGCTCTCCTGCAAGGGTATCGGGACCGGGATGGGCTCGGGTGGTCTGACCCACGGCTGAAGGCGATCGACATCCAGTGGTCGGATGTGCGGCCCGAAAAGGGCCTTTTCCACCGCATGCTGGGGCGTGGTCGGATCGAGTCCTTGGTCGGGGATGCGTCGGTGGAGTGGGCCATGACCAATCCGCCAGAGGACACCCGTGCCTACTTCCGGGGTCGCTGCCTGGAGAAGTACCCCGCCGAGATCGCGGCTGCCTCCTGGGACTCGGTGATCTTCGACCTGCCCGGACAGACGGCTCTGCAGCGGGTTCCCATGCTCGAACCCCTGCGTGGAACCCGCGCGGGCGTCGGCGCCCTGATCGACCGC
The DNA here is from genome assembly GCA_031406655.1 of Micrococcales bacterium. Lineage (GTDB taxonomy): Bacteria > Actinomycetota > Actinomycetes > Actinomycetales > Dermatophilaceae > UBA4719. The sequence continues at coordinate 1,468 of JANOHS010000443.1, read as the reverse complement.
AGCCCGGACGCATCGACCCTGTTACGCGAGTTGGCCGCCGCCAACAGCTGACAGCGGGTTAGGCTGCCGATGACGAAGAGAATGACATCTAAATGCGCTTGTCCGGCGATGGCCGGTCCCGACCAACCCGCGTGGAGGACAGATGCCAAACCAGGAACAGGGCCGACCCCAGCGTCGCGACGACACCCCGGACGAGGCGCCCGAACCCACTGCAGCCACGCCCGAGGCGACGGCGCGCAAGGACGCTCTTGACGACGACATCGACAGCGTGCTGGACGAGATCGACGGCGTTCTCGTAGCCAACGCAGAGGAGTTCGTGCGTGGCTTCGTCCAGTAGGGCGGCCAGTGAACCCCGACTTCTCGGGCGCCGCCGGACGGCTGCCCGCGACGTTCATGACCACTGGTTCATCGTCCTTCACCGAGTTCATCGGCGCGCACTCCCCGGAGCTGCTGCCCTCACGCCGCCTGCTGCCTGTGGGTGGCACCGTTGACGCACCGCACGGCACGACGATCGTGTCGCTCACCTACGACGGCGGCGTCGTCATGGCGGGGGACCGTCGGGCCACCATGGGCAACCTGATCGCCAACCGCGACATGGAAAAGGTCTTCGCGGCAGATGAGTACTCCGCCGTGGGGATCGCCGGCACCGCAGGGCTCGCCATCGAGATGGTGAAGCTGTTCCAGGTCGAGCTCGAGCACTACGAGAAGATCGAGGGCACCCTGCTCTCGGTGGAAGGCAAGGCCAACCGGCTCGCGACCATGATCAGGTCGAACCTCGCCATGGCGATGCAGGGTCTGGCTGTGGTCCCGATATTTGCCGGGTTCGACTTCGACGCCAGGGGCGGTCGGATCTTCTCCTATGACGTGACCGGTGGCTGCTACGAGGAGCACGACCACCACAGTGTCGGCTCGGGGTCGCTGTTTGCTCGCGGCGCGATGAAGAAGCTCTGGCGCCAAGGCATGGACTCGAGCGCGGCGATCAGGGTCGCTGTCGAGGCGCTCTACGACGCGGCCGACGACGACTCGGCAACGGGCGGACCCGACCTTGGTCGTCGGATCTGGCCGACGGTGGCTGTCGTGGATGACGGGGGGCTGCGGTTCATGGACGACGCCGCGCTTGCCCTGGTCGTCGAACAGGTCGTGGCCGACCGCCGCGGCAACCCTGGAGGTGCCCGATGAGCATGCCCTTCTACGTCTCGCCCGAGCAGCTCATGAAGGACCGGGCGGACTTCGCACGCAAGGGGATCGCCCGAGGCCGCTCCGTGGTGGTCCTCGGTTACGACCGCGGCATCGCTTTCGTCGCCGACAACCCCTCGCGTGCCCTGCACAAGGTCTCCGAGATCTATGACCGCATCGCCTTCGCGGCCGTCGGCAAGTACAACGAGTTCGAGAACCTGCGGGTTGCCGGCGTCCGCTATGCCGATCTGCGCGGCTACTCCTACGACCGCAGCGACGTGACCGCACGAGG
>JANOHS010000424.1:0-9504 GCA_031406655.1 Micrococcales bacterium | reverse complement strand
CGCAGCACGACTACTGGCGGGTGGACGAGAACCGCCTGCGGGCAGCGCTCGCAGACGCCGCACCGACCGAGAGCCCCGGCGAGTAACCGCCGGGCTGGTCTGGGTGGCTGCCCCGTGTATCACGGGTCCGCCCTGTCCCGCGACTTTGTACCAGCGTTCACAAAGACCTACTCTTGGGGGTGACCCACGCGCTCCAGCTCCTCCGTGCTATGGGAGGGGCTCACATCCGAGCAGAAGCCGGTGACTTCTTGACCGCCAACCCAGCAGCCCGTCGACAGATACCTGACGCCACGGTTGCCCGGTTGCCGGAGTACCTCCGCGCCCTGACCGACTTCGCAGAGCGTGGCGTCAACTCGGTCTCCTCCGAAGAGCTGGCCACCGTGACGGGGGTCCGGTCGGCCAAGCTGCGCAAGGATCTCAGCCAGCTGGGCTCATACGGCGTGCGCGGGGTCGGCTACGAGGTGGGGATGCTCGCCCAGGAGATCTCCCGCGAGCTCGGGCTTGCCCGGGACCGCCCTGTGGCGATCGTGGGGATGGGCAACCTGGGTCATGCGCTCGCCGCCTACTCAGGGTTCTCCTCCCAGGGTTTTCGGGTTGTCGCCCTGATGGACCAGGCTCCCGAGGTGGTTGGCCAGGAGATAGCCGGAATGATCGAGAGCCCGGTCGATGACCTCGAGCAGATCGTCACCGAGCGCGGCGTCGCCATCGGCCTCATCGCGACGCCTGCCAGCGGCGCGCAGGAGGTCTGCGACCGGTTGGTCGCCAGCGGTGTGCGGTCGCTGCTGAACTTTGCCCCCTGTGTGCTCTCGGTGCCAGACGGTGTCGCGGTCCGAAAGGTCGACCTGGCCACTGAGCTGCACATCCTGGCCTTCCATGAAAAGCGCGCAGCCCTTGCTGCTCAGGAGAGCGCGCCCCTTCTGGAGGTCGCTCCATGAGTGTTGTCGTGCTGGGGATCTCGCACCGCTCGGCGCCGATCGCCCTGTTGGAAGCAGTGGCCATGGGCCCGTTCCGCGCCGCGACCATGGCCTCCGCCGTGCGCGCAGGTCAGAACGTCTCGGAGGTCGTGGTGCTTGCCACCTGCAACCGGGTCGAGGTCTACGGCGTGGCCGCAACCTTCCACGGCGCGGTGACCGAGATCGGAGAGGCCCTCGCCACGGCCAGCGGGATCCCGCTGGACGTGCTTCGTGAGCATCTGTACGTCCACTACGAGGACCGGGCCATCGCCCACGTCTTCAGCGTCGCCTGCGGGCTGGACTCCATGGCCATCGGTGAGGGTCAGGTGCTGGGTCAGCTGCGCTCGGCCCTGCATCTTGCCCAGAAGCAAGGGCATGCAGGCCCAACCCTCAACATGCTGTTCCAGCAGGCACTGCGGGTCGGCAAACGAGCGCACGCCGAGACCGGCATCGACACCGTCAGCGTCAGCATGGTGGAGACCGGTCTGACCTATGCGGCCGACGTCGGTAGGCCCCTTGCAGATGCCCGCGTCCTGGTTGTCGGCGCCGGGTCGATGAGCAGCCTCGCAGCCACCACGATCGCCCGGCTGGGCGCGGCCGAGCTGGTCATCATCAACCGCACTCTGGCCAAGGCCGAGCATCTGGCCGCCTCGACCGGCGCTCGCGCACGTCCCTTCCACGATCTCGAGGCTGCCCTCGCCGAGGCTGACCTCGTCATCTCCTGCACCGGCGCGGTTGGTCACGTGATCACGGCCGAGACCCTTGCCGCTGCCGCTGACTCGCGCTCAGGTGGTCCTCAGGTGCTGATCGACCTGGCGTTGCCGCGCGATGTGGCCCCGGACGTCGCTGACCTTTCGGGTGTCCACGTCTTCGGACTGACCGAGATCGGGGAGGCGCTGACCGCCGACGGCCGGTTCGCGCCGCACGTCAAGGCGGTTCGCGATCTTGTGGTCGCCGCGGTCGCCGGCTACCTGACCGACCGTCGGGCCCAGGAGGTCACCCCGACTGTCACGGCGCTACGCCACCGGGCTGCGGATGTGGTGGCCGCAGAGCTGAGCCGCCTCGAGCAGCGGCTGCCTGACGACCTGTCGAAGAACGCCCGCGCCGAGATCCAGCTCACCATGCACCGGGTGGTCGAGAAGCTTCTGCACACCCCCACGGTCCGCGTCAAGGAGCTCGCCGGTGACGGGAACGGCGGCGACTACGCTCTCGCGCTGCGCGAGCTGTTCGACCTGGACCCCCTCGACGTCGCCGCCGTGTCGGTTCCACCTGATGCGGAGGCCCTGGCGTGAACGGCATCGAGATTCGGCTCGGCACCCGGCGCAGCACGCTGGCCACGACCCAGTCCGGATGGGTCGCCGACTGTCTGCGCGAGCTGGGTCATACGGTGGAGATTGTCGAGATCACGACCTTCGGCGACACCTCCACGGCCTCGCTGGCCAGCATCGGCGGCACGGGAGTCTTCGTCACCGCCTTGCGGCAGGCGCTGCTCAACGGTGACATCGACGTCGCCGTCCACTCGCTCAAGGATCTGCCCGTGGCACCTGAGCCAGGCCTGCGGGTCGCTGCCATCCCCGTTCGTGAGGACGCCCGCGACGCTCTCGTGGCCCGCGACGGTCTCACCCTTGCCGAGCTCCCCGCTGGATCGGTGGTCGGCACCGGCTCCCCGCGGCGCGCGGCCCAGCTGGCCGCCCTCGGGCTGGGTCTCCGCGTGACGGACATCCGCGGCAACGTCGACACCCGGATCTCGTTGGTGCACAACGGTTCCTGCGATGCGGTCCTCCTCGCCCGAGCCGGGCTCGCCCGTCTCGGCCGGCTCGACGAGATCACCGAGTCCCTCGACCCCGGGCAGATGCTTCCGGCTCCCGGGCAGGGGGCGCTCGCTGTCGAGTGTCGCGAGGACCGCGCCGACGTGGTCGCGGCGCTGGCAGCCCTGGATGACCCGGACACCCGCTCGGCCGTGACGGCAGAGCGGGCGCTTCTGGAGGCCCTTGAAGCCGGTTGCACGGCGCCGATCGGAGCGCTGGCCCACGTGGTCGAGGGCGAGCACGGCACCGAGCTCTTTCTGCGCGCGTTCGCCGGCACGGCGGATGCCAGCATCGAGCTGCGCCGTTCCAGCGTCGGCAGGCTGGACCAGCCCGAACGCCTTGGTCGCGACCTGGCCGCCTTGCTGCTTGCCGATGGTGCGGGCGAGATCGGCGGACTTCGATCAGGAGCGCCTCCCGGCGGCGACCTGCCGTCCGATCAACCGGAGGCGAGCCGACCCGATGGTCCGCCCGCCGCCGAGCCCAAGCCTGTTGTCTCCAGTCCAGACCGACCCGCTACGGAGCGTGCCCTGTGAGCCCCGCGCCCTCGACCATCAAAGCCCAGTCACCCGAGTCGCCGTCAGTGAAGGCTGCCCGGCAGCCGGGTCGCGTCGCGTTCGTCGGCGCCGGTCCTGGTGACCCCGGTCTGTTGACCCTTCGCGCTGCCGAGTACCTCGCCAGGGCCGACGTGGTCGTCATCGACCAGGTGAGCCGCGAGGAGTTCGTGGCCCGCCATGCCCGTCCGGGCGTCGAGATCATCGATGCCGGACACGGCGAGCACGGTCAGCCACTGACGCATGCCTCGCGCGCGAAGCTGCTGGTCAGGGCGGCCAGGACTGCTGGCGCTGCCAGCGGCGACGGGCTCGTCGTCCGGCTCATGGACGGCGACCCGGCCATGTTCAACGGCCTGGCAGAAGAAGCGCTTGCCTGCCGCAAGGCGGGGATCGGGTTCGAGATCGTGCCCGGCGTCAGTGCCGTCAGCGCCGTTCCCACCTACGCCGGCGTGCCGTTGACGTCCTCGGCCTCACCCTCGCTGCATGTCATCAGTGGGGGCACCAAGGTCGACTGGACCGCATCGACCGCCCACAACGTCACAGTGGTCGTGCTGGGCACACCCGAGACGCTCAGCAAGGCGCTCGGAGACCTGCTGGCGGCGGGCCGTGACCCGGCCACCCCGGTGGCCCTGACCGAGCGCGGCACGACCATCACCCAGCGCACGCACACCACCACGCTTGGCCAGGTTGTCGACCTGATGGCCTCGGCCAAGGTCGAGTTCCCGTCGCTGGCCGTGGTCGGCTCGACGGTCGCACTGCGCGAGCAGCTCTCGTGGTTCGAGACCAAGCCGCTGTTCGGCTGGCACGTGCTCGTGCCGCGTACCCGGGACCAGGCGGGTTCGATGACCGCTCGCCTTGCTTCCTACGGCGCGACGAGCGACGTCGTGCCCACCATCAGCGTCGAGCCGCCGCGCACACCGCAACAGATGGAACGCGCGATCAAGGGCCTGGTCACCGGGCGTTACGAGTGGATCGGGTTCACCTCGGTCAATGCCGTGCGCGCCGTTCGTGAGAAGTTCGAGGAGTTCGGCCTGGACGCCCGCGCGTTCGCGGGGCTGCGGATCGCCGCCGTGGGTGGTGCGACCGCCGGCGCCCTGCGCGACTGGGGGCTGGAGCCCGACCTCGTCCCGGTCACCGAACAGTCAGCACATGGGCTGCTCGAGGAGTGGCCACCCTTCGACGAGGTCCTGGACCCGATCAACCGCGTCTTCCTCCCGCGTGCCGACATCGCCACCGAGACCCTGGTCGCCGGCCTGCAGGAGATGGGCTGGGAGGTGGACGACGTCACGGCATACCGCACCGTTCGTGCGGCACCTCCGGCGGCGTCGGTTCGTGAGGCGATCAAGACCGGCAAGTTCGACGCGGTCGTGTTCACCTCGTCCTCCACGGTCCGCAACCTGGTCGGCATCGCGGGCAAGCCACACCCCTCGACCGTCGTCGCCTGCATCGGCCCGGCCACGGCAAAGACCGCTGAGGAGCACGGCCTGCGGGTCGATGTGCTCTCGACCGAGGCGTCGGCCGAGGCACTGGTCGATGCTCTGGCCGAGTACGGCGTGGGCCTGGCGACCGCCGCAGCCGAGGCCGGCGAGTGCGTGGTGCGACCGAGCGCCCGCAAGGCTTCGGCCCGGCGGAAGGCCAAGTAGTGGCGTTCCCGACCGAGCGGCCGCGTCGGCTTCGTCAGACCCGCGCCGTTCGGGCTCTGGTCGCCCAGACGCGCCTGCATCCGGCCGAGCTCGTGCTGCCGGTGTTCGTCCGTGAGGGCGCCACCGAGGCCCAGCCGATCACCTCGATGCCGGGAGTCGTCCAACACAGCCTCGACTCCCTGGTTGCCGTGGCCCACGAGGCAGTGGCTGCCGGTCTGGGCGGCATCATGCTGTTCGGCGTGCCCGCCACCCGGGACGCCACGGGCACCGGTGCCGATGACCCCGAGGGCATCCTCAACGTGGCCCTTCGCAGGTTGCGTGACGCCGTTGGCGACGACCTCGTGATCATGGCCGACCTGTGCCTGGACGAGTTCACCGACCACGGTCACTGCGGGGTGCTCGACGCCGGGGGGCGGGTCGACAACGACGCCACGCTTGAGCGGTATGCCGCCATGGGACTGGCGCAGGCTCGCGCCGGTGCGCACGTGGTGGGCCTGAGCGGGATGATGGACGGTCAGGTCGGCCATGTCCGTGCGGCTCTGGACGACGCGGGCTTCACCGACACGATCATCCTGGCCTATGCCGCCAAGTACGCCTCGGGTTTCTACGGGCCGTTCCGCGAGGCGGTGGAGTCCACGCTGCAGGGTGACCGTTCGACCTACCAGCAGGATCCGGCCAACGCGACGGAGTCGCTGCGCGAGGTGGAGCTCGACCTCGCCGAGGGTGCCGACATCGTGATGGTCAAGCCGGCGCTGCCCTACCTCGACATCCTCTCGGAGGTGGCGTCGATGTCGACCGTGCCGGTCGCCGCCTACCAGGTGTCCGGGGAGTACGCGCAGATCGAGGCGGCTGCCGCCCACGGCTGGATCGACCGTGAGCGCGTGATGATGGAGTCGCTGATGTCGATCCGCCGGGCGGGCGCCCAGATCATCCTGACCTACTACGCGCTCGAGGCAGCCCGGCTCCTGCGCTAGCGCTCGACCGCCCCCAGGTTTTTGCCCTTGTTGCGCCGAAACCACCGAAAGTGGGGGTCAGGCGGCCCGATTCGGTGGTCTCGGGGCAACAAGCAGAGGGTAGGTGCGGGGTGTTGGTTGCAGTCGGCCCCTGAAACGTCCCAGGTCACCCCGCTCGCGGGCGCGCTCGACCCGCTGCGCCACATCGCGTGGATCCCGGCTCATCTCCTTGACGCCCCACCGCACGAACTCAAGACCGCAGTCCCGAATCCGGTCCTCGCGCACCTTCTCGGCCAGAATCGCGCGCGCCGCGGCCTCTCCGCTGGCGCCGTCGGGATCGAACTCACCGAGGTACTTGCCCGAGCCATCGGCCTCCGCCACCACCCCTTCGTCGAGCCACAGGCCGTCGACCCGGCCGAGGAACCGGCCGCGGAGGTCGTACACCGCCACCTGGGGCTCCGGCGGCTCGATCCCCAGCTGCCAGAGTCGCGTGAAGGACCACGACTCAAACCAGTTCTCGCGCCTGCCATCCAGAATCGGCAGGGCTCTGTCGGCGTTGGTGATGTACGGCCACCCTCTTTGCCGATACCGCATCCGCTCAAGTGAGAGCGGCGAGACCGAGCCTGCCCTGATCGCCGCATCACCGACCGCCACGCCGTCAGGCAGGGGCAGCTCACGCAGACAGTCGATGACCGTCCGGTCGACCGTGGTCACGGCCAGGCCTGCCAGGACCCCGACGTCGGCCTGTGTCAGCGCCGCCGGCTCGAGCCTGAGCAGCGCGCCCGGGGCCGCGGTCCGCTCCGATCTGTTCGTGGTCATGGCAACCCACCGCGGCAGATGCCAGGGGACCGGCAGCCCGTGCACGAGGGCAGCGCTGTGATGACTGATGACGGCCCGGGGCTGCAGCCGCGCCGAGGCGACCACGAGGAGAAGGTGACGGTCACGTCGACCGGCCCGGCGCCATACGGCATCGGCGACGAAGACCCCGCGAGTCACCCGGCGAACCTCGCCGCTACGAACGGCCCGCTCGAGCGTTCGGGCCGACAGCCCCGCAGCCTGCGCCTCGGCCAGACCGAACACCGGAGGCAGTCGGCAGAGTGCGGCGTTGACATCGATCATCTGCCCACGGTGGCCGGTCGGCGGGCGGACGGCACCGGGTCGGGCCAAGCCTGTGGACCGCTGGAGCTACTCCCGGACCCATGTGGACGGCAGAATCCGGGTCTTGTTGCCCGGAAACCACCGAAAGTGGGGGTCAGGCGGCCCGATTCGGTGGTCTCGGGGCAACAAGTGCGGAAGTGTGCGTGCGAAAACGGCCCGGCACCTTTCGGTACCGGGCCGTTCGCGAGGCGTGGGTGGAGCGCTCAGGCCTGGACGAGCTCGACGTCCAGGGCGATCTTGACCTTCTCGCCGACGAGTACGCCGCCGCCCTCGATCGCGACGTTCCAGGACAGGTCGAAGTCCTTGCGGTTGATCTCGGTCGTGGCCTCGAACCCGGCGCGCGTGCCGCCCCAGGGGTCCGCGCTGACGCCACCGAACTCGAGGTCGAAGACGACCGGCTTGGTGATGCCCTTGATGGTGAGGTCGCCCTCGAGGGAGGTGTTGGTGACCTTCGTGGACTTGAAGGTCATGGCCGGGTTGTTCTCCACGTCGAAGAAGTCGCCGGACTTCAGGTGGGTGTCGCGGTCTGCGCCGTTGGTGTCGATGGATGCCAGCTGCACCGTCGCCTCGACGGTCGAGTCCGCGAACGGCTGCGCGACGTTGACGACGGCCGCAAAGTCCTTGAACTGGCCGCGGACCTTGCTCACCATGAGGTGACGAGCCGTGAAGCCGACCTCGCTGTGAGAGGCGTCGACGTTCCACGTGCCGGGCTTGAGGTCAGAGAGGTTGCTCATTGGTGGTACTCCTTGGTTGTGGTGGTTCGTTCCGAGTTGTGTTGGTTTGTTCTGCCACGACGCTAGCAGGATTAAGTTTATCTTTCAACTAAAGGGCGGTAGGATTCATTCCATGGACACGAAATCGCTGCAGCCCGCGTGGCTGGACCCTGAGGAGCTGGCCGCCTGGCGCGAGTACCTGCGGGCCAGCCGGATGCTCGAGGCCGTCCTGGACCATGACCTCCAGGCCCACGGTCTCCAGCTCTCCGAGTACGAGATCATCTCCGTGCTCTCCGAAGCGCCTCGCAGGCGACTACGGATGTCCGAGATTGCTGAGCGCGTTGTGCAGTCCCGCAGCCGGTTGACGCACACGGCCGGCCGCCTGGAGAAGCGCGGATGGGTGCGCCGCGAGCCCTGCGAGGGGGATCGGCGTGGGGTGGAGCTCGTGCTGACCGAAACCGGGCGCGCAGAGATCACCCGGATGGCGCCGACCCATGTCGGCAGCGTTCGGGGCAACCTCATGGACCACCTCACGCGCGAGGAGTTCCTGGCCCTGGGCCGCTCCATGGCGGCGGTCAGCCGTGGCATCCGGGGCACCGGCGTCTGCGCGGAGGTTCTGGCAACCGAGAAACCCGCCTGAGGTTTGCGCCACTGTCAGCCCCGTGGCTGAAAGAATGGCTCGCATGACTGCCCCCAAGACCCCATACCCGTATGACGCGCCCGCCTCCCAGGCCCTGCTGGCGCGCGCGACAGCTGTCACCCCCGCCGGTGTCAACAGTCCCGTGCGCGCCTTCCGCGCCGTTGGCGGGACCCCCCGGTTCATGGCCAGCGCCAAGGGTCCGTACCTCACCGACGTCGACGGCCGTGAGTATGTCGACCTGGTGTGCTCGTGGGGTCCGATGATCCTTGGGCACGCGCATCCAGACGTGCTCGCCGCGGTCCAGGGTGCGGCGCTCAAGGGTTTCAGCTTCGGGACACCCAGCGAGAACGAGGTCGCCCTCGCCGAGGAGATCGTGGCCCGGGTGCAACCCGTCGAGCAGGTGCGCCTGGTCAACAGCGGCACCGAGGCGACGATGAGCGCCCTGCGCCTGGCCCGGGGGTTCACCGGTCGATCCACGGTGGTGAAGTTCGCCGGCTGCTACCACGGGCATGTCGATGCGCTCCTGGCCTCAGCGGGCAGCGGGCTGGCCACGTTCGCACTGCCCGACTCCGCGGGAGTCACGCCATCGAGCGCCAGCGAGACGATTGTGCTGCCGTACAACGATGTTGCGGCTCTGGAGGCGGCCTTCGCCGAGCACGGTGAGCAGATCGCGGCAGTCATCACCGAGGCATCCCCCGGCAACATGGGGATCGTGCCGCCGCTGCCCGGCTTCACCGAGGCCCTTCGGCGGGTGACGACAGCGCACGGCGCGTTGTTGATCTCAGATGAGGTCATGACCGGGTTTCGTTGCAGCGCCTCGGGTTGGTACGGCCTCGAGGGTCCGTATGCCGGTGGCGCACCTGACCTGTTCACCTTCGGCAAGGTCATGGGTGGCGGCTTTCCCACGGCGGCCTTCGGTGGTCGCGCCGACATCATGGCGATGCTGGCCCCGGACGGTCCCGTCTACCAGGCCGGGACGTTGTCGGGCAACCCGGTCGCGACCGCTGCCGGACTGGCAACCCTGAAGGGCTGCACGCCCGCCGTCTATGAACGTCTCGGGGTCGTGAGCCGCACGATCGCTGACG
>JANOHS010000421.1:0-2815 GCA_031406655.1 Micrococcales bacterium | reverse complement strand
CAGCGCGGAGGCCATCGCCCTGGCGGCACCGACCACGTCGGTCCAGTCGGCCGGACGTCCGTGCCCCCACCACCCTGCGGGGTCGGCGGCACCCGTGAGCAACAGGGCGACCATACGTGGCTGGGGCGGAACGGCCGCCATGATCTGCTCGAGCGTCCCGTCGTCCGGACGCGACTGTGTGCCGGGTACCGGAGCGACGCCAAGCCTGCCTCTCGGGCGGGTGACCAGTCCCAGCTCGAAGACGGCAGCATCGCGCTGACCACGGGAGACGTTGCGCCGCAACGTCTCGACAAGCGTCGACAGCACCGAGGTCCGCATCAGCGGCGCCTCGTCCGAGAGAGGGTTGGCGATGCGCACCGAGATCCGGCGAGGGTCGTCGGCCGCCAGCCCCAGGTCGTCATGGCTCTGCTCAGACACGAAGGGGTAGGTCAGGACCTCGACAAAGCCCTGCCCTGCCAGGGTGTTGGCCACAACGCGTCGCACCCGCTGGCCGTGGGTCAGACCCCGCCCGCTGCCGGCCTGCGGAAGGATCGACGGGATCTGGTCGTAGCCGCGCAGCCGTACGACCTCCTCGGCGAAGTCAGGCCCGTTGCCCAGGTCCGGCCGCCATGAGGGAGGCAGGACCGAGAGGGGCGGTGGCCCAGAGCCTGGCTCTGTCTCCGAGCCGGCCGGCTCAAGGACGTGGCACCCGATCTCGCGAAGGGTCGCGATGACCTCGTCGCGGCCGTACGGCAGGCCGACCAGCCTGGCCGGCAGGCTCGGGTCGAGGTCGATGCGGGGACGCGCCGGTCGGTGGTCGACGTCCGTGCCGCCGTCATCGACGACTCCGCCACCGAACTCCACCAGCAGGTTGACCGCGAGCTGTGCCGCGACGGCGGTGACGTCCGGATCCACCCCCCGCTCGAACCGCTTGGACGCCTCGGTCGTCAGCCGGTGACGACGCGACGAACGCGCCACCGAGGTGGGGTCGAAGTGCGCCGCCTCGACCAGCACATCCGTGGTCGATGCGCCAACCTCAGAGGTGGCGCCGCCCATCACTCCCGCTATGGCCAGCACGGTCGTGTCATCGTCGGTGATCATCAGATCCTCTGGGTACAGCGTGCGTTCCACGCCATCGAGGGTCCTCAACGTCTCGCCGGCGTGTGCGCGGCGCACGACGATCGGCCCGTGCAGGGTCGACACGTCGAAGGCGTGCAGCGGCTGGCCCAGCATCAGCATCACGTAGTTGGTGACATCGACCGCGAGCGAGATCGGTCGCATCCCCATCTGGGTGAGTCGCTTGGCCATCCATGGCGGCGAGGCCGCCGACGCACTGACTCCCCTCACGACCCGCGCCACATAGCGGTCACAACCCGGGCGCCCGTTCAGCGGCGCCTCGTCGGCCAGCTGCACGGCATACCCGCTCCCGTTGGCCGGGGCCGGCTCCAGGGCGGCGGGGTCGCGGAAGGTCCCGCCCGCGGCGTGGGCGTACTCGCGGGACATGCCTCGCATGCTGAGGCAGTAGCCGCGGTCCGGGGTCACGGTGACCTCGACGACCTCGTCGGCCAGGCCCAGCAGCTCGATCGCGTCGTCCCCGGGGGCCAGCTTGGCCGCGTCCTGCTCGCCCAGGAGTGTCTGCAGCACCACGATGCCGTCGGTGGCGTCGGGGCCGGAGCCGAGTCCGAGCTCAGCCGCCGAGCAGATCATGCCGTTGCTGATGTGGCCGTAGGTCTTTCGGGCGCCGATGGAGTAGCCACCGGGCAGGACCGCCCCCGGGAGCACGACGACGACGAGGTCGCCGACGGCGAAGTTCGTGGCACCACAGATGATGCCCTGGGGCGTGCCCTCGGAGATCCGCTGACCGTTCTGGCCCACGTCGACCTGGCACCAACGGATCGGCTTTCCGTTCTTCTGCGGCTCCTCGACGATCTCCAGGACGCGGCCAACCACGAGCGGGCCGGTGATGTCACCACCGTGCAGGCCCTCCTCCTCCAGACCCACGCGGACCAGGGCGGCGGCGACCTCACGACCGGTCGCGACCGGCACCCCCTCGACGTACTCGGTCAGCCACGAAACAGGCGCCCGCATCAGATCTCCATCCCGAACTGCGTGCTGAACCGCACATCGCCCTCGACCATCTCGCGCATGTCCTTGACCCCGTTGCGGAGCATCAGCGCGCGCTCGATGCCGATGCCGAAGGCGAAACCCGTGTATCTGTCGGGGTCGATGCCGCAGGCCTGGAAGACCTTGCGGTTGACCATGCCGCAACCACCCCACTCGATCCAGCCGGTGCCGCCACAGGTGCGGCAGCCGCTGTCTGAGCCGCCACAGACGAAGCACCGGAAGTCCAGCTCCGCGCTGGGCTCGGTGAACGGGAAGTATGACGGTCGCAGGCGCGTCTCGAGCCCCTCGCCGAACAGCGCCTCCACCAGGTGGTCGAGGGTCCCGCGCAGGTGCGCCATGGTCAGGCCCTCGGCCACGGCAAGCCCCTCGACCTGATGGAAGACCGCTGAGTGCGTCGCGTCGAGCTCATCGGTGCGGAAAACCTTGCCGGGGCACACGATGTAGAGCGGCAGGTCCCGTTCGAGCATCGAGCGGACCTGAACCGGTGAGGTGTGGGTGCGCAGGACCAGACCGGCATCGGGGGGGTCGACGAAGAACGTGTCCTGCATCTGGCGCGCCGGGTGGTCGACCCCCAGGTTGAGGGCGTCGAAGTTGAACCACTCGGACTCGACCTCGGGACCCTCGGCGATCTCCCAGCCCATGGCCACGAAGATGTCGCCGATCCGTTCCGAGGTCAGCTCGAGGGGGTGACGGGCGCCGAGATGGCGGCGGG
>JANOHS010000322.1:0-6293 GCA_031406655.1 Micrococcales bacterium | reverse complement strand
GCGTCTGGCCCATGGGAACGCACAGGGCGCAAGGGGGGTCATGACCGAGCTGGGCGCGGACACCGACACGCTGGACCGGATCGCCGAGTCCCTTCGCGCCGACGCCCGAAGCGTCCAGGACATCCACGCCCGGGCGCAGCGGGCGGTCGCCGAGCTGCAGGCCGGCTGGGACGGCTCGGACTTCTGGCACCTGACCCAGCTGTGGGAGCAACAGGCGTCGCCCCAGCTGGCCAGTGCATCGGCGTCCCTGGAGACCTGCGGGGTCGAGCTGCGAGCACAGTCGAACGCGCAGAGAGCAACCAGCGGCAGCGAGCGGGACAGCGCGGACCCCCTTCTCCTGTGGCGGGCACCGGGCCAGGGGCAGGTGTCCCCGCCGAACGGCGCCTCGCCGGCCGAGAGTGCCAGCTGGTGGAAGGCGCTGGATCCGGATCAGCAACAGCGGGTGATCACGGACCATCCCGGGTGGATCGGCAACCGCGACGGTGTGCCGTTCGCGGCCAGGGACCAAGCCAACCGGGCGCTTCTCAGCGTCAACCGGGCCGACCTCGTGGCACAGAGAGGACGCTTCGAGACCGACCTCGCTGACAACTGGCTCGGGGACGTCTTCACCACCGACGACGAGGCGCTGGAGCAGGTCAAGGACAAGCTGGCCTCGCTGGACGCGATCGAGCAGACCCTGGCCAGAACCGGTCCTCGACAGCTGCTCCTGCTGGACATGGGGCCCGAACGGGCGCAGGCCGCCATCGCGCGCGGCGACGTCGACAGCGCCGACAACGTCGCGGTCTTCGTTCCGGGGATGTCCTCCACCGTCACCAACAGCATGAAGGGTTACGACAACAACATGGATCAGCTGCAGCACAGGGCCGAGCTGGAGAACAAGCGGGCCACCCCGGGCCAGACGGTGACGACGGCGACGGTGACCTGGATCGGCTACCAGGCTCCGCAGCTGGGCTGGGACCTCATCGGGGAGGGCTCCGTGGCCGGCGACCACGCGGCGCAGCTCGGAGCCGCACAGCTCGTGCCCTTTCTCCGGGGGATCGACGCCGCCCGCGACCATGACGCTCACCTGAGCGTGCTGGGGCACTCCTACGGCTCGACCACCGCCGGGCTGGCCCTGCAGCAGAGCACCGGGGTGGACGACGTCGTGCTGTTCGGCTCTCCCGGAGTCGGCACGAACCACCTCGCGGACCTGTCGGTGCAGAAGGGCCATACCTACTACATCGAGGCTCGGTGGGACCCCGTGGGCGACCTCGGGCACTTCGGGCTGGACCCGTCACACCTGGACGGCATCGAGCACGCCTCGGCCCGGGAGTCGACCGTCGTGGACCCGCTGACCGGCGAGATCCGACACTTCGCGGAGGTCACCGGCCATGGCGCGTACCTCGCCGACGACAGCACCAGTCAGTACAACATGTCGGTGGTCGTGGCAGGCGTCCCGGATCGACGCGTCGTCGACGGCGGTCAAGGCATCGGGGATGCCCTCTCGTGGCCGATTCCGGGGACGTACCGATGAGGATTTCCGCCAGAGCCCTTGCCGGCATCGCGACCCTCTTGCTCATTTCCGGATGCAGCACCTCAACAAGGGAGAATGCCAGGATGAGCGACGCCTTCGACGCATTGATGAAGCGCCCGAACCTCACCGCGATCGACGCCGACTACCAGGCGATGATCGGGACGATCCGCGATCGCCTGGTCGCCGAGGTGGGCGTGGCTCCATGGGTTCCCGACGACGAGCCGGTGAGCGGATCCTCGTGCGGCGGGGGCATCTCCAACCTGCAGGGTGCCGAGGTGCGCCGATATGACGCGGGGATGTCGCCGGGGAACCTCCCTGACACCAGGTGGGACCGGGCGGTCGAGATCGTGACCGAGGTGGCCCGCGCGCACGGGTTCGGGCCACCGGAGGTGATCATCAGCGGCCCGAGCGACCATGAGGTCTCGTTCAGGGACACGTACAACGGCCAGCTGCTGTTCGGCACCGGGGCCAACACGATCCTTGGCGCAAGCACCGGGTGTCACCTCACCGAGGAAGCACACGAACGGGGAACCTATCTGCCTCCGAAGGAGTACTGAGCTCCTCGTCCTGCTCCGCGGCCCCCGTCCGCCAAGGTGCGCCACCGCGCGGAGTCAGACCTCGGGGCTGTATGCCGCGACGGGTCCCACCACGCTCACCAGGACCAGCGTGCCGGGCACCGGCACCGACGTTCCGGAGACCCTCGCGGTCACCCGCCGTCCAGAGGTCACAACCTGGAGATGCACCGCCGCGTCGTGGCCGAAGTAGCTGACCTCGACCACCCGCGCCTCGACGGCCACCTGCGAGGAGCCGCCCAGCTCGATCTGCTCGGGACGCACCAGCAGTCGCGCCCGACCGCCGTCGTAGCCGGCCATGACGTGCAGCGGTCCCAGGTCGGAGTCTGCCGCACCGTCGACGACGTCAGCATCGACCACCACTGCGGCACCGACGAACTCGGCGACGCCAAGGTCTGCCGGCGCGCGGTACACCTCGTGCGGCGTGCCCACCTGCGCCAGGACCCCGTCGCGCATCACCGCCACCTGGTCGGCCAGCGAGAGCGCCTCCGACTGGTCGTGGGTGACCAGCACCGCAGTGGTGTGCACGGCTTTGAGCGCCGCAACGACCGCACGCCCTGTTCCTTCGCGCAGCCCGGCGTCCAGCGAGGCGAACGGCTCATCCAGCAGGATCAGCGTGGGCCCGGGTGCCAGCGCCCGGGCGAGGGCCACCCGCTGTTGCTGGCCACCGGACAGCTGGTGCGGGAAGCGCGCCCGCACCTCAGAGCTGAGCCCGACGAGCGCCAGCAGCTCTTCGACCCGATGACCACCCCGACGTTCGCGGCCCCTCAGCCCGAAGGTGATGTTGTGGCCGACGTCGAGGTGCGGAAACAGTGCACCCTCCTGAGGTACGTACCCGACGCGACGGTGTTGGGGAGGGACGAACCGGCCGCTCCCGAAGACGAGCTCGTCGCCCAGGCGGATCTCGCCGGAGTCCGGCGCCTCGAACCCGGCAATGAGACGTAGCAACGTGGTCTTGCCGCACCCGGAAGGGCCGAGGATCGCTGTCACGCTCTCATCGGGCACCACCAGGTCGATGCCCCGCAGGACCTTCGAGGACCCGAAGGCCTTGGTCAGGTTGCCAACGCTCACGGCCGTCATACGGGCATCGACCTCCAGCGGTCACGGGTGAGCAGGACGGTCACCGGTGCCGACAGGATCACCATGAGCGCGGCATACGGCGCGGCTGCTCCATAGGCGATGCTGCTGGTGTTGCTCCAGAACTGTGTTGCCAGGGTCTGGGTACCGATCGGCGCGAGCAACAACGTGGCGGTCAGCTCGGTGACGATGGCAAGGAACACCAGCGCTGTGCCGGCGCCCAGCCCGGGTGCGACCAGGGGCAGGGTCACCCGTCGCAGGGTCTCCAGCAGACCCGAGCCGAGCGCGTGGGCCACGTCGTCGAAGACTGGTGGTGCCTGGTCCAGAGCGGCGCGGATGCTGACCATCGCGCGCGGCAGGAACATGATCGCGTAGGCGAACACCAGCAGCACCACGGTCTGGTAGACCGGCTGGGCGAACCGGATGGACACGGTGACCAGGGCCAGGGCCACCACGATCCCGGGGACCGCGTTGCCGAAGTAGGTGCTGCGCTCCAGCAGGATGGTCAGGCGGTCCCGACGCCGAACGCTCAGCCAGGCGATCGGAAAGGCCAGTGCCATGGTCAGGACGGCGCCGGCCACACCCAGGCCGAGCGACGTCGCCGTCGTCTTCACCAGGTCGCCGGCAGGGAAGTCGGTGGACGAGCCGGTGACCAGCCAGAACGCCAGGCTGCCCAACGGCACACCGAGAGCGAGCGCGCTGAGACCCCCGACGGCCAGCAGGGCGGGAGCCGCGGCCCGGCCCAGGGGTCGCCTCGGGATGGTTCTGGCGCTGCCTCCGCCGAGGCGCGAGTAGCGGTGCTGGCCGCGCAGCCGAAGCTCGAGGGTGAGCAGCAGCAGGCAGGACAGCAGCAGAACGCCGGCCAGCATGTTCGCGGCCGGCCCGTTGAACGACGAGCGGTACAGGTCGTAGATCGCCGTGGTGAAGGTTGGGAACCGCAGCATCTGCAACGCACCGAACTCGGCCAGGATGTGCAGCGCCACGATCAGCGTCCCGCCCAGCAGAGCCGGCCTCAGCTGGGGCAGGACGACGCGGGCGAAGACGCGCCACTGGCCGTGGCCAAGGGCCGAGGCTGTCTCCTCCAGGGCGGGGTCCAGGCCGCGCAGCATCGCCGCGACCGGCAGGTAGACCAGGGGGTAGTAGGAGAGGCTGACGATGAGGAGAGCACCGGCATACCCCTCGACCTTGGCGGTCAGCGAGACCCAGCCGAAGCTGTTGACGAAGGCCGGCACCGCCAGTGGCGCTACGAGCAGGACGTTCCAGACCCGCCGCCCGGGCAGCGTGGTGCGCTCGACCAACCACGCCGACCCGGTGCCGAAGACGGCCGTCAGCCCGACGCAACCGGCCACGAGCAGACCGGTGTTCCTGAGCAGCTCGCCGACGCGGGGACGCCAGGTCAGGGCAACCACCTGGTCCCAGCCGATCGAGAAGACGTACCCGACGACGAAGAAAAGCGGAATCAGCGCTACGAGGGCGATCGGCACCGCGGGCACCAGCATCAGGCGCGGGTAGGTCCTCCTGGACCTACCCGCACGTGATGTCAGCAGTGACCTGAGCTGCGTCAGAGCAGGCCCGCCTGCTGCATCAGCTCGACGACCTTCGGGCCGTTGAGGGTAGTCAGCTCGACGGTCGGCGGGCTGAGCTCACTCAAGGGCTTGAGCACCTTGTTGGCCGAAGCGCCGACGCCGATCGGGTACTCCAGGGCTTTGCTGTCGGCGAGGACCTTCTGCCCGGCGGCACCGTTGAGGTACTTGACCAGCTGCTGGGCCTGCGCCTGCTTCTCGCTGGACCTGAGGACTGCGGCGCCGGAGATGCTCAGGAACGCACCGGGGTCCTGGTTGCCGAAGTACAGCAGCTCCACGTTCTTGCTGTTGGCACCGGACTCGGCCTGGTCCTTGTACCAGTAGTAGTGGTAGATCACGCCGCTGCTGATCTCGCCGGCGTTGACGGCCTTCATGACGGCACTGTTTCCCTGGTACACCTTCGCGTTGTCCTTGAGCCCCTTGAGCCAGGCGGCGGTCGCCGGCTCGCCCCTGAGCGCAAGCACCGCGCTGACGATCGCCTGGAAGTCGGCGCCGGCCGGCGAGATCCCCACCTTGTCCTTCCACTGCGGCTGGGACAGGTCCATGATCGAGGCCGGCAGGTCGGCCGCCTTGAGCTGCGTGGGGTTGTAGACGAACACCGTCGAGCGGGCGGCGAACCCGACCCAGTCCTTGTCGGCGGGTGAGAACTGCGCGGGGACCTGGGCCAGCGTGGCGTCCTCGACCTTGGCGAACAGGCCCTTGCTGTCCACGAGGGTCATCGCCGGGGAGTTCTCGGTCACGAAGACGTCGGCCGGGGACGCGGCGCCCTCCTGGACGAGCTGGTTGCCGAGCTCGAAGTCCTCCCCGTTGCGCATGTTGACCTTGATGCCGGTCGCCTTGGTGAAGTCGGCGACCATGAGCGTCATCAGGTCCTCGTGCTGGGCGTTGTACAGCGTCAGGGTCGCCTTCTCGCCTACCCCGGTCGAGTCGCTCGAGGTGCCGCAGGCCGCCACACCGAGCAGCACAGCAGCCAGAACGGCGGCATGGGCCACCCGTCCGTTGATTCGCATTCCATCTCCCGCACGTCAATAAGTAAGGTAAGCCTCACCTTACATGAACCAAGGGTTTGCCCTCGGGTCAGCCGGTCCAGCCCCTGACCTCGTCAGTGGAGGCCGCGGCCAGGGCCACACCGTATGCCGCCAGCACCACCTCGTCGCTAGCGTGCTCCACGCCGGTCAACAGGCTCAGGGCGAACGCCTGGCGCTCCGACATCCGGCCCGCAAGGTCCTCGAGCAGCGCCCGTGCCATCAGGCTGTCCTGATGACGGCCGAGCAGCTCCTGCAGCTCCTCCATCCGCTTGGCGAGGGCGTGGGCCGCGGGCCCGAACGCGGGCGCGGCCACCTCAGCGGCATACCGGGCTCGCTTGGCCGCCTTGCGGACCTCGTGAAGCTCCGGGCCGCCCAAGTCGTATGCGCCTTGCGCCGCCCTGGCCGCACGGTCGACGCGCGCAGCGGCGCGGCCCACCAGCGCCGGCAGGGTATGCCGCGTCGCCGCCTTCGCGGCCTCCTCGACCCACGGTGGGTGGGTGACGAACGCCGTGAGATCGGC
>JANOHS010000319.1:0-5941 GCA_031406655.1 Micrococcales bacterium | reverse complement strand
CCAGACCGGTCTCGATGAAGGCGTTGGCGGCCTCGGCGATCACCCTCGTCGCGTCGGTGTCCGCGGGTCCGCCGTCCGGCGGGTTGTACTTGAACCCACCGTCGCCGGGCGGGTTGTGCGACGGGGTCACCACGATGCCGTCGGCCAGGCCGGGACCATCAAGGGGCTTTCGGTGGTTGGCCCGAAGGATCGCGTGGGACACGGCCGGCGTAGGTGTGTAGCCATCCCGGTCATCGACCAGAACGGTGACGTCGTTGGCCGCAAGGACCTCGAGCGCGGAGACCCAAGCGGGTTCGGAGAGCCCATGGGTGTCGCGCCCGATGAACAGGGGGCCGTTGTAGCCCTTTGTCTTGCGGTAGTCGCAGATTGCCTGGGTGGTCGCCAGGATGTGCGCCTCGTTGAACGCGTTCCGCAGGCTGCTGCCGCGGTGTCCTGAGGTCCCGAAGGCCACCCGCTGATCGGGATCCGCAGGGTCGGGCTGGCCCGTGTAGTACGCCGTCACGAGGTGAGCGACATCGACCAGGTCCGAGGGTGAGGCAAGCTGTCCTGCTCGGGGGTGGTTCATCTGGCTTCCTCACGTGCAGGCTCGAGCCAGACCGCGCCCAAGGGGGGAAGTGTGAGCAGTGCGGAGCACGGCTGGCCATGCCAGGGCACTTCTTCGGCTACGACGGACCCTAGGTTGCCCACCCCTGACCCTCCGTAGCCTTCGGCATCGGTGTTGAGGATCTCGTTCCAGCGCCCGACGTACGGCAGGCCGAGGCGATACTCGTTGTGCGGCCCGCCGCTGAAGTTGATGATGCTGGCCAGCGTGGGCCGCTCCCCATCGGGGCCTGCGGGTCCGAAGCGCAGGAACGAGAAGGTATTCCCGGCCGCGTCGTTGGCGTCGATCCACGAGAAGCCCTCATGGACGTGGTCCAGCTCCCATATCGCAGGGTGCGAGCGGTACGCGTTGTTGAGGTCCTTGACCAGGGCATGGACGCCGTAGTGCGCCGGCTGGTCAAGCAGCCACCAGTCCAGGCTGCGTCCGTCGGACCACTCGCCCTCCTGGCCGAACTCCGAGCCCATGAACAGGAGCTGTTTACCGGGGTGGGACCACAGGTAGGCCAGATAGGCCCGTACGTTGGCCAGCTGTTGCCACCGGTCACCGGGCATCTTGCGCAACAGTGAGCCCTTGCCGTGAACCACCTCGTCGTGGCTGATCGGCAGCACGAAGTTCTCACTCCATGCGTACATCATCGAGAAGGTCACCTGGTGATGGTGGTACTGCCGATGCACAGGTTCGTGGGCCATGTAGCCCAACGAGTCGTGCATCCAGCCCATGTTCCACTTGAGTCCGAAACCCAAGCCGCCCAAGTGAGTTGGGCGGGTGACACCCGGCCACGAGGTGGACTCCTCGGCGATCATGACTGCACCCGGGACTCGTTTGTAGACCGTCGCGTTGGTCTCCTGGAGCAGCTGAACCGCCTCCAGGTTCTCGCGACCGCCATAGATGTTGGGGGTCCACTCGCCGTCCTCGCGGGAGTAGTCGAGATAGAGCATCGAGGCGACTGCGTCAACACGCAGACCGTCAATATGGAACTCCTCGAGCCAGTAGATCGCGTTGGCCACCAGGAAGTTGCGCACCTGCGGACGGCCGAAGTCGAACACGTGCGTGCCCCAGTCGGGGTGGTCACCGCGGCTCGGGTCCGGGTGCTCGTACAACGCCTGTCCGTCAAAGCGGGCCAGGGCAAAGGCATCCTTGGGGAAGTGCGCGGGGACCCAGTCGAGCAGGACGCCAACTCCGTGGCGGTGCATGGTGTCCACGAAGTACCGGAAGTCATCCGGTGAGCCGAACCGCGACGTGGGCGCGAAGTAGCCCGTGACCTGATAGCCCCACGACGGTCCGTAGGGGTGCTCCATCACCGGCATCAGCTCGATGTGGGTGAAACCGAGGTCAACGACGTAGTTGACCAGGTGCTCGGCCAGGTCGCGGTAGCTCTCGCCGTGGCGCCAGGACCCGAGATGGACCTCGTAGATGCTCATCGGTCCGGTGTGCGGGTTGGTGTCGGCCCGGGTGGTCATCCAGTCGTCGTCCTGCCAGGCGTATGCCGTGGACGTCACCACCGATGCGGTTGCCGGGGGCTTTTCAGTGGCACGTGCCATCGGGTCTGCCTTGGCTCGTCGCGAGCCGTCGGAGCCGAGGATCTCGAACTTGTAACGGTTGCCCTCGGCGACACCAGGTACGTAGAGCTCCCAGACGCCGGTGGAGCCCAGCGAGCGCATCGGGTGTACCGAGCCGTCCCACTGGTTGAAGTCTCCGACGAGATGGACCGCCCGTGCGTTGGGGGCCCACACCGCGAACGAGGTGCCGCGAACGGGTCCCATCGGTCCGTCATACTCGCGCACGTGTGCGCCCATGACGTTCCAGAGCTGTTCGTGGCGGCCCTCGCCGACGAGGTGCAGGTCGATCTCGCCCAGCGTGGGCAGGAAGCGGTAGGGGTCGTCGTGGAGATGCTCGATCCCGTCGCCGTAGGCAACCAGGATCCGGTAGTCCGGGACCTCTGCTGTTGGCAGCACACCGACCCACACGCCCTCGGACTCGTGGCGCAGCTCGGTGCGCGAGCCGTCAGCCATCTGAACGGCGACGCTGTTGGCCAGCGGTCTGAGCGCGCGCACGGTGACGGCGCCGTCATGGGGGTGGGGCCCCAGGACCGCGTGCGGGTTGTGATGTGTCCCGGTGGTCAGCAGCTCGAGCTCGCTGCGGCTGACGGGTTTCACCGATGACTTCGGCGGTAGGGGCTTGGAGTCGCGTGGGCTGGTCACAGTCGAAGATCACTCCTTGGTCCGGCGGACAGTCGTGCTATGGCGGTGGTCGGGATACCGAGCCAGGTAGGACGGTTCCTTGCTTCGTAGACCACCTCGTAAAGCGCCTTGTCGAGCTCGAGCGCGTCGAGCAGTGCGCCATCCTCGCGAGGGTCGTGGCCGGCGCACTGTGCGTAGCCGTCGAGGAAGGCCGTTCGCGCCCGCGTGGCCCAGGATGCCGCTGACCGTCCGGGGTGTTCCTGCTCCCAGGAGCCGGCGGCGTAGTCGAACGAACGCAGCATGCCAGCCACGTCGCGCAGGGCCAGCGCTGGCCGGGTACGTTCCGCAAGGGGCCGCAGCGGTTCCCCCTCGAAGTCGAGCAGCACCCATCCCCGATCAGGCACATCGAGCACCTGTCCGAGGTGGTAGTCACCGTGGATCCGTTGCAGCGCAGGCCATGTGGCGGACGACAACGACTCGATGGACGCGCTGACAGCCGAGTCGTAGGCAGCCAGCGTGGGCACCTCGGCCACAGCCGCGGCCTGACGGGCCAGCATGCTCAGAGTCAGCGCGACAACGTCGTCGTCGGTCGCGGGCCGGGTCCTCATGGTCTGCGCGAGCGTCGCGTGAACCTCAGCAGTGGCCCAGCCGAGGCTTCGTGCCTGCTCGCTGAAGTCGACACCTGAGGCCACGGCGGCCAGGGCAACCCGCCAGGCGTCGTCCACCCCGGGGAGAAACTCCTGGGCGAAGGCCAGATGACCTCGGGCAACGCCGTCGGGCACGCTGGCATCCGGCCACTGCCCGCTGACGTTGCCCATCGGGTGGGGAACCCGCGTCGATCCTGCGGCCGCAAGCGCCGACTGGACCACGACGTCTGGGTTCTCGCCATGGTGCAGCACGCGAAAGAGCTTGATGATCAACGGGGTCGAGGGATCGCCGAGGCTGTCGGCCAGGTCGAGGATGATTGAGGTGTTGGACTGTTCGCCGCTGAGGACCCGCGAAGCCAGGACGGGGCCCGGGTCGGCCTTCGACGTCGCGGCCCTGTGGCCGCGGGCCTCGCCCGAGCCCTGGGGGCCGTCCGAGACAGCCTGCGCCTCATCCAGCATGAGCCGCAGCAGCGCAGTGGCAAAGACCGGGTCGTGTGGGGCGTCATAGATGTACCTGGTGCCCAGGGTGCCGTGTTCGACGGTCGCGATCAATGCCCGGGAAGCTCCGTCCAGCCAGGCGCCGCGGTAGGTCAACGGAACCTGGTAGATCGTGGGTGTCGACCCGGACTCGTCCAGCAGCAGGTGGATGTCGATGTCCGCCTCACCGGCCGGGTCCTCGAGCCGTAGGCCGCCGATCCGGCTCAGAAGCGGGACCCTGCCCTTTCCGGCATACCAGCGTTGCTCTGCCACCCACTGCGGCAGCAAGGCCGCGATGGAACGGGAGAGGGGCCCCTGCATCAGAAGCTCCTGACGTGGATCACGTGTACGGGCTCGCTGTCGGGGCCGAGCCGGACGAAGTTGCTCTCGCCCCACTGCCACGACGCGCCCGTGATCAGGTCGTGCGCAACGAAGCGGTCGCCGTGGCCCAGACCGAGTGCCGGCATGTCGAGACGGACGTTGGTCTCCCGTGTCGCATGTGGGTCGAGGTTGGCGACGACCAGGATGATGTCCTTCCTGCCCTTGATGGTGCGTTGTTTGGAGAACGCCATGACGTTCTCGTCGTCCACGTGGTGAAGGCTCAGGTTGCGCAGCCAGTGCAGGCAAGGGTGCGCGCGGCGAATCTCGTTGAGCTGCTTCAGATACGGGGCCAGGGACTGCCCTGCCTTTGGGCCGCCCTCCTCGTAGTCGGACCAGTGACGGTCCTTCAGCTGGTACTTCTCGTTGTCGATCTGTTCTTCGACCCCGGGGCGTGCGACATGCTCCACGAGCTCGTACCCGGCGTAGATCCCGTACGTCGGCACCAGCGTTGCCGCGAGCGCCGCGCGCAGCTTCCACGCCGTCGGTCCGCCGTACTGCATGAAGGGCGTGAGGATGTCGTGCGTGGTGGGCCAGAACGACGGACGCATGTAGGGCGCGGCTTCGCCCGTGAGCTCGGTGACGTACTCCTCGAGCTCCCACTTCTGGTTGCGCCAGGCGTAGTACGTGTAGGACTGCTGGAATCCGACCTTGCCCAGAGCCGCCATCATCGCCGGCCTCGTGAACGCCTCTGCCAACCAGATCACGCCCGGATGCTCCAGGGCCACATCGGCGATCAGCCATCGCCAGAACTCCAGCGGCTTGGTGTGCGGGTTGTCGACGCGGAAGAGCGTGACGCCGTGGTCGATCCACACCTGGACCACCCGCCGGACCTCGGCGTAGATGCCGGCCGGGTCGTTGTCGAAGTTCAGCGGATAGATGTCCTGGTACTTCTTCGGGGGGTTCTCTGCAAAGGCGATCGTCCCGTCGGCCCGCGTGGTGAACCACTCAGGGTGGGCGCTGACCCATGGGTGGTCGGGTGCGCACTGGAGGGCAAGGTCGAGCGCGACCTCGAGACCCAGCCGCCTGGCCGCTGCCACAAATGCGTCGAAGTCGGCGAACGTGCCCAGCTCTGGCGCGATGGCATCGTGGCCACCGTCGACAGAGCCGATCGCATAGGGGGAGCCGGGGTCGAGCGGTCCGGGGTCGGACGTGTTGTTCGGGCCCTTGCGGTTGATGGTGCCGATCGGGTGGACCGGGGTCAGATAGACCACGTCGAAGCCCATCTCCGCTATGGCTGGTAGACGCAGGGCTGCGGTCGCCAACGTCCCGGAGGTCCAGCGACCGGTCCGGGGGTCCTGGGTCGCACCTTCCGATCGAGGGAAGATCTCGTACCACGCGCCGTAGAGAGCGAGCTCGCGCTCGACCAGCCAGCCATACTCTGCGCTGGGGCTCACGTAGTCGCGCAGGGGGCGTCTGGCCAGCTCCGTACGGACCTCTGGCGCCGTGCCTGCCTTCAGACGTGCTCGCGGCGGGCGGGTCGCGTCACGCAGCGCCAGTATCGCGTTGGCCAGGGCTTCGGTCTGGGCAGGTGTGCGGTCGACCTCTTTGAGGGCGCGCTCCATAACACGGGCGCCCTCCTCGAGCATCAGCTCGGTGTCCACGCCGGCCGCGACCTTGATGGTCGCGTCGTGCTCCCAGGTGCCGTATGGGTCCGC
>JANOHS010000278.1:0-2465 GCA_031406655.1 Micrococcales bacterium | reverse complement strand
GCCACTACCGACCGAGCACCTCACGCTCACCCGGGTCGCGCGCCGGGTCCGCGGCCGGCAGCGCATCGACCGCCCAGTCCGAGCGCTTCCACTCCGGCACCGGGGTCAGCCGCTCGGCGCGGGGGACGAAATGGGAACGCTCGACGAGCTTGTACCGGTGGATGTATCGAGGGCAGTTCGGGTAGACGGCACGGGCACGCACCCGGACGACGAACTGGGCCTCGAAGTACGTCTCGAGCAGCGGGTCGTCCTCGGCAATGCTCGCGGTGCCCTCGAGCCGCATCCGGTGCCCCTTCTCGAAGTCGAGGAACAGCATGCCGACCTCGGGGTTCACCAGGACGTTGCCCGTCGAGAGGTACATCCCGTTGCCGTCGTAGTTCGGGAAGGCCACGGTTCGGTCGTCCAGCACCCGTACGAAGCCCGGTTCGCCGCCCTTGTAGGAACAGGTGGGCCGCCCGGCGCCGTCGGCAGTGGCGAGGAAGAACATGTCCGAGGCCTCGATGAAGGCGCGGTCGCCGGGGCTGATCGTGTCCTTGACCAGCAGGCCGTCGATGCGGTCGGCGATCGCGGTCGTGCCGAACCGCTCCTGCAGGCGCCGGCTGCCATCGTGAAAGAGGTCGGTCATCAGCGACTCCTCGCGTCTCGTTGCTGGATCCCTCGTGCAGAGTATGGCGGCGCGCCGGTACGAGCGTCACGTCCCGTCCGCGCCCCTCACCCGGGTCAGAGGGTGGCGACGAGAGCGGCCTGCCTGCATCGGGGGCAGCGGCCGGCCAGCTCGGCAGGGAGCGAGGCCAGCGCGGCGCCGGCCGGCAGGGCGGGGAGGATCTCGCCGCAGTCGGTACATGCTGCGAGCTCAACGTGGGCGATGGGGACCCGGCCGCCGGCGAGCAGGTCGAGGTCGACTCCACGCACGACGTCCAGCACACTCTCGGGGCACGTCTGGACGCATACTCCGCAGCCGGTGCAGGCCGCCGGGTCCAGGACGAGATCGGTGCTGCCCGAACCGGCAGCGAGGTCCAGTGCCCGGGTCGGGCAGGTCCGCACGCAGACGCCGCAGGCCGTGCACCCCTCGGTCGCTCGCAGGATCCCCAGGGGTGCGCCCTCGCCCAGGACCACCCGGGGTAGCGGAGGCTGGTCTGCCGCCGGCTGGTCGAGAACCCGCTGCAGCCGGCCAACAGCCCAGGCGGCGATCCGAGGTGATATCTGCACTGCATCGGGCGTTTGGAACGGGTCGCCCCCGGTCTCCTCGACCAGTGCGGTGATGTCCCCGGCGGCCAGGACGGCACGGCGAAGGGGTGAGCCACCAGCAGGCAGGACTGCGACCCGCCGTTCGGCGTGGACGTCACCCAGAGCCCCAAGCAGGTCCCGGGTGAAACCAAGCTGCGTGCTCAGGGCCGCCTGGTCCCTGCACTGCTCGCACGGCAGGACCTGCACGCTGCGTGCTCCGGCGGCCAGGGCAGCCAGGTGCCAGGTGCTGCCAACCCCCCCGAGGCAGGCGACGTCCAGAACCAGCCAGCCCGGGAGTCCGCCACGCTCGCCGAGAGCGTGCAACGGTTCGACCGCGCTCTGGCAGGCGATGACCAGGGTAGGCGGCGGCGCACCGTCACCTCCCCGGAGCAGGGCCTGGATCCGTTTGGCAAGGGTTCGGGGGTCATGCCCGTCCAGGCTCAGCGCGCCGGTGGGGCAGACGTCGAGGCACCGGGAGCACGCCCCGCAGCGACTTGCGTCCACGACGGGCGGGGCACCGGATACGTCATCCAGGAGCTGCAGGGCATCCTCTGGGCATTCCGTCACGCAGCGCCCGCACCGCTGCGACCCCAGGCAGGTCAGCGCGTCGACCTCCACTACGGGGACCCAGGTGGTCGCGCGGCCGCTGAACAGAGCCCGGCGGCTCAGCGAGGCCCCGACCGGGCGGCGGGCGGCCTTCGAGGTATCGGACGCATCCAGGGCGGCTACGCCCGCGCGCACCATCCGCACGGCGTAGGCCAGCCGTTCGGTGTTGCTGCGCCGCGCCGAAAGGATGTCGAGCGCCACCACCTGGACCCCGAGCGGGGCCAGGCCACCGCCCGCTCCCCAGGTTCGGAGCTCGGCGATGGGCGGATGCTCGAGCTCCAGCGTGACGACGACAGCCGTGCGGGCCCCGGACGCCTTGACCGCACCGGTGAGCAGCTCTGGATGACGCGCGAGCCCGGGCACCAGCATGGCTCGACCGACGCGCTGGTCACCTATGGCGGTGACCAGCGCGTCGAGGTCGATCCCGGCCCGGCGAGCTCCCGGGTCGATCAGGATGACGGGACGTGCATGCACACCCGCCACAATAACGCCCTAGAGCGCGGGTACGACGAGCACCGGCACGGCGGCGAGCAGGACCAGGTACCGCAGAGCCAGCCCTCCGGCCAGCACCCCGGCCTCGCCGGCAAGAGCCACCCGACAGCTGTGCCCGCTTGGTGCGGTCTCGAAGACGA
>JANOHS010000179.1:0-1531 GCA_031406655.1 Micrococcales bacterium | reverse complement strand
CACACCCAAGGGCAACCTCAGCGTCGCGACCGCCGGCAGCTTCAAGGCCAGCGGCTCCGTGGTGAACGCTGTCATCCCGATCGCCGGCTTCACCAACACGGCCAAGGTCGCGGCACTTCCGAGCGCGACCGGTGTCAGCCTCGGCACCCAGACGTTCGCCGAGACCACCGCTGGGGCATTCTTTCCGGCCGGCACCACCACCGTGGTGCTGACGCCGAGCGCCGGCACCTTCACCATCGGTGTCACGCCGACGATCGGCGTGCCCGCGGGCTACACCAAGACCAGCCCGGCCACCACCGTTGGCGCCACCTACACCTTCACGGTGACCGCCCCGGCCACGCCGGTTGCGGCTAGCGTGACGGTTTCGGGCCTGACGTTGGTTGCTCCGGCAGCCGTGCAGACCGTCACCCTTGACGCCCTCGTCGGCACCAAGAACGTGGATGCGGTCTCGGTCGTCAACGTCGTCAAGTACGACGCCCGCACCGGCGGCTCCGACCGTTACGCCACCGCCGCTGCCTTGTTCAACGCTGGGGTTGCTACTGGGACCTTCGGCACCGGCGGGGTTGCCACCAACGTGGTCCTCTCCAGCGGCGCGGACTTCCCGGACGCACTGTCGGCGAACTACCTCGCCAAGCAGCTCGACACGGGCACTCTCCTCACCACGCCGACCACGCTCTCGAACGCTGCACGCCTGGCGATCCTGGGCAAGGGCGTCAGCAAGGTCTATGTCACCGGCCAGACCGGAGCGGTCAGCCAGAACGTACAGAACCAGATCGAGGCCCTGCACGTGGGTGGCGTTGCCACGGCGGCCTTCATCGACGTGGTCCGCCTTGGCGGCGTAAACCGGTTCGAGACCAACAAGGTCATCAACGAGAACACCTTCGTGGCCTCGGACACCGTGCTTCTTGCCTCGGGTCAGGACTTCCCCGACGCCCTGGCGCTCGGCCCGGTTGCCTACCAGAAGACGGTCCCGTTGATCCTCACCCGTGGCGCCACTCTCGGCGCCACTGAGCTGACCCAGCTGGACGACTTCAACCCCACCAAGGTCATCATCGCTGGTGGCGTCGGCGTCGTCTCGCAGGCGATCGAGAACTCCCTCACCCAACAGGGCTACACCGTCACGCGTCTCTGGGGTCAGAACCGCACCCAGACCGCAGCCGCGGTCGCGACCTGGGGGACACTTGCAGCCCAGGGCTTCGACAGCGACACGACCTACATCGCCCGTGGCGACGACTTTGCGGACGCTCTCGCCGCTGGTCCGGTTGCCGGTGCAAGCAACAACCTGATCGTGCTGTCGAGCAGCCCGACCGTGGTGGGGCTGGGTATTCCGGCCTACCTCGGCACCAAGACCGTGGGCGCGGCGGCCAACCAGGTCGGCACGCTGCACGCGCTTGGTCAGACCGGCGCGACCTCCATCGCTCTGATGAGGGCGGCTGCGGTCACCATCGGAAAGTGATCTTCGGATCACCACTCTGATCGACCAGAAGTTGTTTCACAGCAACGAGATTCACCAGCATTAACTCCTCAGGGG
>JANOHS010000165.1:0-5500 GCA_031406655.1 Micrococcales bacterium | reverse complement strand
CGCGGCAGCCTCCTGCTCGGCAGTCGCGTCGGAGAGGGTCCGCGCACGGCCGGGCAAGGAGCCCAGCGCTCCGGTGAGCGTGCGGCGTACGACGATCGAACGGGCCTTGGCGTCACGCGCCAGTGCCGACAGCCACGAACGCAGCCGTGCGATCCCCTGGTCTGAGAGCCGGCCGTCGGCCGTCAGGCTGGTTTCGGCAGCTGTGAAGATCGGCGCGCTGGCCAGACCCCGCTCGCGCAGCATG
This sequence comes from Micrococcales bacterium, assembly GCA_031406655.1. GTDB lineage: Bacteria > Actinomycetota > Actinomycetes > Actinomycetales > Dermatophilaceae > UBA4719. The sequence goes on along the minus strand of JANOHS010000165.1, from coordinate 5,256 downwards.
GACGCCAGATGCGTGCGGACCTCTTCCATGGCCTCGGGTGGGACGCGGTTCAGGATGATCGCCACCGACGTGCCGCGCTCGGAGGCGCCGCGAAGCAGGTCCCAGGGCACTGCGTCGGCGTAACGCGCCGCAGTGGTCACGAAGAGCCAGAGGTCAGCGGCCAGCAGCAGCTCCCGCGCGAGCTCGCGGTTCGACTGGACCACCGAGTCGATATCCGGAGCATCCAGCAGCGCCAGTCCGGCGGGCAGGGTCTCGGAGGCGACGAGACGCACGGCACCGTGGTCGTCGCGGGCGCCGTCCGAACCCGTCACGCGAGCCAGACCCGGCAGGACGCGACCACCGGTGAACCAGTGCTCGTCCTGGTGGTGGTGCACGAGGACCGGTGACCTGGTGGTCGGGCGCAACACGCCACTTCGGCTGACGACCGAGCCGACCAGCGAGTTGACCAGCGTGGACTTGCCGGCGCCCGTCGATCCGCCGACCACGGCGAGCAGGGGGGCATCCAGCGAGGTGAGGCGCGGGATGACGTAGTCGTCGAGCGTCTTGAGCAGAGCAGACTGCGACGAACGCGCTTCGGCCACGCCCGGAAGGTCCATCGGGAAAGTGGCGCGCTCGACCTCGCTCCGGAGCTGCTGGACGGCGCTCAGCAGCCCTGTCTCATCAACCCCGACGGTCACAAGCCTCTAGCCTGCCTTGCGCGCTGCCCGAAGCTGAACGCGGGGCAGGGAGAACACGGCTCTGTCCCACGTTCCCGATGCGTTCTCTCGCGTGTCCGCTGTGACCGGCGCTGCTCATCCCGCACATGTATGCCGCGTGCTCCCCTACAATTCTCGCGTTGCCCGCGCCAGCCACGGCGACATGCCCTCGTAGCTCAGTTGGATAGAGCAAGAGCCTTCTAATCTCTAGGTCGCAGGTTCGACTCCTGCCGGGGGCGCCAACCTCGCGGATCCGCACGGGCATCGGCCATGGGCCTGCGACGGGATGGCCCACGCCGCCCGCAGCCTCCCGCGGACCCTGCTCACCCAACGTCATGGCGTCAGGCTAGTGCAGCCTCCCCCTTAAGGTGGGGAGCGTGGAGAACCCCAACCAACGCGCCGCGAATGACCGGATCGTCTGGATCGACTGTGAGATGACCGGGCTCAACTTCACCACCGACGCCTTGATCGAGGTGGCAGCACTGGTGACCGACTTCGAGCTGAACCAGCTCGGCGACGGCGTCGACGTGGTCATCAAGCCTCCGGCCGAGGCGCTCGAGCAGATGGACGACTTCGTCCGCAACATGCACACGTCCAGCGGCCTGCTCGACGAGCTGGCCGCAGGCTTCACGATGGAAGAGGCGCAGGAGCAGGTCCTGGCCTACGTGCGCGAGTGGGTGCCGGAGCCGGCGAAGGCACCTCTGGGCGGCAACACGGTGGGCACGGACCGCACGTTCCTGGCCCGTGACATGCCCGAGCTCGAGTCGCACATGCACTACCGGATCATCGACGTCTCCTCGATCAAGGAGCTGGCTCACCGGTGGTTCCCGCGGGCGTACTACAACTCGCCCAAGAAGGCCGGCGGCCACCGGGCCCTGGCCGACATCCGCGAGAGCATTGCGGAGCTGCGCTACTACCGCGAGGCGGTCTTCGTGGCGCCGCCCGGTCCCGACTCCGAGGCGGCGAAGGCGATAGCGGCCCGTTTCGAGATCGGACCGCCAACAGCCTGAAGGATTGTGGCTGTCCTGACGACCACGATCCTTCGGCTTGTTCGGGTTTTCGCGTCAGGTACGATGAGCGCCGTCGAACACGCGGCCGCCCATCACTGGCGGTCGCTCGGCATGGTGGGTGTAGCTCAGCTGGTAGAGCGCCGCCTTGTGGTGGCGGATGTCGCGGGTTCAAGTCCCGTCACTCACCCGCATGATCGTGGGCCGGTGCCCCTCTCAAGGGGGCATCGGCCCACGGTCGTCATTGCGCCACCGGACAATGCAGCTGCCCGGCCTCGTCCCGGCTCGAGGCTATTTCTCCGGACTGCCGTCGGTTGACCCGCCGGCGAGGTCAGCAAGAGCCTGAGGCGCTGAGTCGACGGCAGTCACAGCGGTCTCGGCCACGCCCGCAACGCCGCCGGTGACAGCCTCGGCAGCAGTGGTCGCACCGTCAACGACGCCGGTGGCCGAGTCAGCGATGGAGCCAAGGTCGGCGGGCAGCCCGGGGATCTCGATTCCCGTGGCCTCTTTCACGCTCAGGATGGCGTTCTTGACTGCTTCCCACATGGGAGCCTCTTTCAGATGAGGTTTGCGAATCCGGGCCTATCGAGCTCGAGGACCACCAGCGCTGTGGTTGACGGGTTCAGACTCCGTCGGGCGATGGCACGTCGTCGGGCGTGGCGAGAAAGAAGCTGAGGTTGCCGTCGTCGACCTGGGCGTCAAGGGTCTGCTCGTCGAGCAGCTGCGCGGCCTGCGGGTCGACGAACACCCGCGCACCGTTGTCGTCGATGAGGGAGTCACCGGGCACTGGCTCGGCGACGAGCGCGAGCTCGAGCCCCTCGCCCCCTGGCGTGATGCGCAGTCCGGCGCGCTCGGGGGCCTGGGGATCCTGGGTCAGGGTGCGGACGGCGATCTGTGCGTGCTCGGTCAAGGTAAGCAAGGTTGCTCCTGTCCGGTGGGGGCGTTCGGAAGCCATCCACCCTCCGACGCACAGCGCAGCATGTCAAACGGCAGCACGGCTTTCGGCGTGTCGTGACCGCTGGCCCAGCCGCCGAGCAGCACATCGCCTGACCGTCCGGGAGCCCGTTGGACCGGTTCGGGATCGTATGCCGGGTCAGGCCGGGGTACCGATGCCCCAGTTCTCGATCACGTAGTCCATGTCCTTGTCGCCACGGCCGCTGAGGTTCACCAGGATCGTGCCGGTCTTCAGCTCGCGCGCCTTCACCAGCGCGTGCGCCAGGGCGTGCGCGCTCTCCAGAGCCGGGATGATGCCCTCCTTGCGGCTGAGCATGAAGAAGGCGTCGCGGCACGCGTCGTCGGAGCTGGTGACGTACTCGACGCGGCCCTCGTCCTTGAGGTAGCTGTGCTCGGGGCCGACGCCGGGGTAGTCGAGGCCGCTGGCGCACGAGTACACGGGGGACGGCTGGCCGTCAGCGTCCTGGAGCAGGTAGCACTTGAAGCCGTGGATGATGCCCTCGCGACCGTAGGTCATCGTCGCGGCGTGGTCGCCGACGGCTGTGCCGCGACCGAGCGGCTCGACGCCGATCAGCTCGACGGGGTCGTCGAGGAAAGCGGAGAAGATGCCGATCGCGTTGGAGCCGCCGCCGACGCAGGCCTCGACGACGTCCGGGAGGTTGCCGGTCATCTCATGGAACTGCTCTCGCGCCTCGATGCCGACGACGCGCTGGAAGTCGCGCACCATGAGCGGGAAGGGGTGCGGGCCGACGACTGAGCCGATGCAGTAGATCGAGTTCTCGTAGTCGGCCAGGTAGGCCTCGAAGGCCGAGTCGACGGCCTCTTTGAGCGTCCGCAGCCCGTGGGTGACCGGCACGACGGTTGCGCCGAGCAGCTGCATCCGGCTGACGTTGGGCGCCTGCTTCTCGATGTCGACCTGGCCCATGTGAATCTCGCACTCGAGGCCGAAGTGAGCCGCGGCGGTCGCCAGGGCGACGACGTGCTGGCCGGCGCCGGTCTCGGCGATGACCTTCTTCTTGCCCATGTACTTGGCAAGCAGGCCCTCGCCCATGCAGTGGTTCAGCTTGTGGGCGCCGGTGTGGTTCAGGTCCTCGCGCTTGAGGTAGATCTGCGCGCCGCCGTTCTGCAGCGACAGGGTGCGAGCGTGGTAGACCGGCGTCGGCCGGCCCTGGAAGTGCTTGCGGAGGTAGCGCAGCTCCGAGATGAAGGCAGCGTCGTTCTCGATCTCGTGATAGGCCTGCGTGATCTCGGCGAACGGCCCCTCGAGCTGCGGCGGCAGGAACTGCCCGCCATACGCCCCGAAGTACCCGTTCTCGTCGGGAACGCTCGCCCGCCTGGACATCTGCCGCGTAACGCTTTGCTCAGCCATCTGTGGCCCTCCTGGACTCTGGGGCTCCTCATGGACCCGCGGCGAGTCTATGCAGCCGGGTCGTCGTCGAAGACCTGGAGCCCGGCAGGGTCCACGATCACCCTGACCATGGCCCCGGGAGCCAGGTGCAGGTCCCGCAGGGACTCCAGAGAGGCACGGGCAGCGATCGGCGCGGCTCCCCCGACCCTGATGTGGACCTCGTTGCCGGCGGCTTCGAGGCCGGCGATCGGAGCGATCCAGGTACCGGTTCCCTCGGCGCTGTCAGCAGCCGCGACCGTGACATGGCGCGGCGCGATGACAACGTCGACCGGGCCGTCCCTCCCGGACACGCCCAGGTGGACCGCGGCTCCTTCGGCGAGCTCGATGACCGGACCACGACGGTAGGCGCGGAGCAGGTTCGTTCCGACCAGTGCCGCTGCGTACTGGGTCCGTGGCCGACGCTCCAGTTCTGCCGGCACGGAGATCTGGGCGAGCTGCCCCTCGTCGAGCACGATGACCCGATCAGCGAGGACCAGCACGTCGACGACGTCATGGGCGACGAGCACCGTGAACCCCTCGAACTGCTGTAGGTGACTGTGCAGCTCACAGCGCACCTGGAGGCGGGTCGCGGAGTCGAGAGCGCTGAGAGGCTCGTCCAGCAACAGCAGCCGGGGGCCGCGGGCCAGGGCACGGGCGAGGGCGACCCGCTGGGCCTGGCCGCCGGACAACGAGCCGGGCCTGACGTCGGCGAGGTCGTCGACACCGAAGCGTTCGAGCCACTCCGTCGCGATGGCGCGTGCCTCGGCTACCGGCGTGCCCTTGCGGCGCGGGCCATACGCGACGTTGTCCCGGATGCTCATGTGCGGGAACAGCAGGAGGTCCTGGAAGACGACACCCACGTCGCGTTCGTCCGGAGGTGTCCACGAGCCCACGCCGGAGCGGTCGAACATCTGGCCGTCCATCGCCAGGGAACCGGATGACATTCTGAGCAGGCCTGCGAGCGTGTTCAGCGCGGTTGACTTCCCCGACCCGTTGGGGCCGACGAGGGCGATCGTCTCTCCGGGCGAGCAGGAGAATCGCGCGTCCAGGACGAAGCGCCCCAGATCCACGGTGCCGTCGAACACGAGGGTCATGGCGTTGGCCGAAAGCGGTTGCGTAGCAGACCAAGGACGATGAGCGTGGGGAACAGCAAGAGCATGCTCAGGAGCACCGCCTGGTCCAGGTCGGTCTCGAGTGCCAGGAACGTGGCCAG
>JANOHS010000139.1:0-3059 GCA_031406655.1 Micrococcales bacterium | reverse complement strand
GAACCATCGCGCTCGCGGCCGGGTTCGCGGTGGGTGGCGGTCCGTGCCACATCTACGGCATCGACTTCGGCAACCACGCACTGTCGATGCTGGAGTCACTGCCGCAGGTGGGCAGCATCGTGCCCGGCGCCGATCACGAACGCCTGACCCGGCTGCTGCTCTTCCTGCGCGAGACCATCGACGACCGCGCGGTGCGTTACTCCACGGCCCACGCCGCGACGATCGCCGACTATCGTCGCCAGGCCGATGCACCGGACGAGCCCCGGATCATCGTTCTGGTCGATGGGCTGACCGCCTTCCGGGCTGCCTACGAGACCGGCGGCAAGGTCCGCTGGCTTGACCTGTTCACCTCGGTGGCCGCCGATGGTCGTCCGGTGGGAGTCCATTTCGTCATCTCGGTGGACCAGCGCACCGGTATGCCGGGCTCGCTGGCCGCCGCTGTGCAGCGCCGGGTCGTCCTGCGGATGGCGCACTCCGACGACTACAGCTTCCTCGGCGTCGCTGGCGACGTCCTGGGTATGGGCTCGCCCCCTGGCCGAGGTCTGCTCAACGGCGCCGAGATCCAGTGTGCCGTGCTGGGCGGCACCTCGGAGGTCATGACGCAGTCGCGGGCGGTGGGCGCGCTCGGCGAGGCGCTGCGGATGGCGGGCACGAGCGAGGTACCGCCGATCCGCAGCCTGAGCGACCGGGTCCTGATGGGCGACCTGCCGCGCGAGCTCGAGGGGCGACCGGTGCTCGGTATCGGCTCGGCGGATCTGGGCGCGTTGGCGTTCGAGCCGCGCGGGTCCTTCGTGGTCACCGGGCCTTCGGGCAGTGGACGAACCACCGGCCTCGCGTCGCTGGCCCGGTCCCTGCGCCGCTGGGACCCGGCCAGGGCGCTGTACCTCCTGACCCCGAAGCGGGTGTCGGAGCTCAGCGCCCTGGCGGACTGGACGGAGGTCGCCGCGGGCCTCGATGCCATCGTCGCGCTGGCTACCCGGTTGCGGTCGGACCTGCTCGCGGGGAGCCACGGGCCGATGGCGGTCGTCATCGAACGGGTGGATGACCTCGCCGGCTCTGCGGCGGAGCCGCCGCTGACGGATCTGGTCAGAGCCTGTGTCGACGCCGGCCATTTCGTGGCGGCCGAGGGCGAGACGATGTTCTTCGGCTCCAGCTTCGGGCTTCCGGGTCTGCTGAAGGCCTCGAGGTCGGGCCTGGTGCTCCAGCCGGACGGCATCGAAGGACAGACGGTCTTCCGCTCAAGCTTTCCGCCCGTCACCCGCGCAGACCTTCCCCAGGGTCGTGGGTTCCTCGTGGAGAGGGGTCGCCCCCAGCTCCTCCAGGTGGCCCTGCCCGGCGAGATCTGATCACGTGCCGAATAACGTTGTGATGCAACACTATTCGTCATGCCACCAACGGAGTGGCGGATCTTCGGCGGGGAGTGCTCCCCATCGACAGCACCCGAGGCCGCCCCTAGTTTCTTGGTATCAGGTGCGGCCCATCAGGGGGCACCCCGTGGAAAGGGAGTCACGATGGGCAACGCAGGCGTCAGCTCGTGGGAGGGCATGAACCCGGACGTGGTGGAGGCGCAGGCGCGCATCCTGCACGCGCTCTCCGAGGAGATCACTGCCCTGATGAACAAGGTCGAGGCCGAGGTGGCCCAGCTGGCCGACGCCTGGCACGGTGCGGACGCAAAGGCGTTCGCCGCCGACTGGGCCGGCACGCACCGCCCGGTCTTCGCGACGGCAGCCACGCTCCTTTCGACCATGGGCGACACCAGCCTCCGGAATGCCGCCGCGCAACAAGCCACTTCCTCGCACTGACATGACTGTTACAGCCGGAGCTCGTACCTATGGATGGAGATTGTGATGGCGCTCAGCCAAGGCATGCAACGCGAGCGGGTTCTGACCACCGCGGGTCAGCTCGACACCGACCAGCAGTCGGTGACCGACCTGATGCAACGCACGCAGGCGGCGGTGAACACGCTGGGCCAGAACTGGTTCGGCAGCGACTCGAGCCAGTTCGCCTCGGACTGGGCCAGCTACTCCAGGTCGTTCCAGCTTGCTGCTGACGCCATCGCCGCGATGGCCAGGACCGCCCGCGCCCAGGCCTCGGACCAGGAGGCCACCTCGACGTCCTAGCCGGGCGCTCCTGGATACGCCGAAGGATCGTGGTCGTTGGGACGACCACGATCCTTCGGGCTGAGCGGGCTATGCGGCCAGGATGGTCAGCGCTCTTCCTCACCGGAGATGTACGCCTCGAGCTTGGCCCGGCCTAGGTCCTCTGGACGCTGCACCGGCGGGGACTTCATCAGGTAGGACGAGGCAGAGATCAGAGCGCCGCCGATGCCACGGTCCTTGGCGATCTTGGCCGCCCGGATGGCGTCGATGATGATGCCGGCCGAGTTGGGGGAGTCCCAGACCTCGAGCTTGTACTCCAGGTTCAGCGGGACGTTGCCGAACGCGCGACCCTCGAGGCGGACGTAGGCCCACTTGCGGTCGTCCAGCCACTGGATGTAGTCGCTCGGGCCGATGTGGACGTTGCGCTCGCCCAGGTCGTGCTCGAGGTTGGACGTGACCGACTGGGTCTTGGAGACCTTCTTGGACTCCAGGCGCTCGCGCTCGAGCATGTTCTTGAAGTCCATGTTGCCGCCGACGTTCAGCTGGTACGTGCGATCCAGCACCACGCCGCGGTCCTCGAACAACTTGGCCATCACACGGTGCGTGATCGTCGCGCCGACCTGCGACTTGATGTCGTCGCCGATGATCGGAACGCCGGCATCCTCGAACTTCTTGGCCCAGACGGGGTCGGAGGCGATGAAGACGGGCAGCGCGTTGACGAAGGCGACGCCCGCGTCGATGGCGCACTGCGCGTAGAACTTGTCGGCCTGCTCGGAGCCCACCGGGAGGTAGGACACGAGGACGTCGACCGCGGCGTCCTTCAGCGTGGCGACGACGTCGACCGGCTCGGCGCTGGACTCGTCGATCGTCTGGCGGTAGTACTTGCCCAGGCCGTCGAGCGTGGTGCCACGCAGCACGGTGATGCCCGTGGTCGGCACGTCGGCGATCTTGATCGTGTTG
>JANOHS010000127.1:0-2164 GCA_031406655.1 Micrococcales bacterium | reverse complement strand
TCTCGGCCCTGGCCGATCCCACCCGGCGCGACATGGTCGCCAGGCTCGCGGTCGGGGACGCCACCGTCAACGAGCTCGCCGAGCCCTATGACGTGAGCGTCCAGGCCGTCTCCAAGCATCTCAAGGTGCTCAAGGACGCAGGCCTGGTGAGTCGGCGCCGAGAGGCCCAGCGCCGCCCGGTGCACCTTGAGGCGGAGGTGTTCGACCTGATGACCAAGTGGATCGAGCGCTACCGACGCCAGGCCGAGGAGCGCTACCACCGCCTCGACGACGTCCTGCGGTCCATGCCGGAAGACGCCGAGCCCACCCCAAGGCACCAACCACCCCAGACAGGAGAAGCGACATGACCACCACGAGCACCCACGAGACCGAGATCCTTCTCGACCCCCATGTCCCGCTGGTACGGATCACCCGGGAGTTCGACGCCCCGCCCGCGATGGTGTTCCGAGCCCACACCGACCCCGAGCTCGTCGTCCAATGGCTCGGCCCGCGCCGCCACGAGACGCAGATCGACCACTACGACTGCCGCACCGGCGGGTCCTACCGCTACCTGATGGTCAGCGACGGCAACGAGTTCGGCTTCCACGGCTGCTTCCACGACGTGCGCCCCTCGGAGCTGATCGTCCAGACGTTCACCTTCGACGGTGAGCCCGACGGCGTGGCCCTCGAGCGCCTTGTCTTCGAGGACCTCGGCGATGGCCGTACCCGCCTCACCGCGACCTCGCTGGTCGACTCCTTCGAGGACCGCGACGCGTTCGTGGCCAGCGGGATGGAGGAAGGTGTCCGCGAGGGCTACGAGCGTCTCGACGAGCTGCTCGCCCGCTGAGCACCACCAACCCAAGGGGCGCCGTGGACAACTACGACCGTGACGATGAGCCAAAGGCAGTGCAGCTGGACCGCAACTGGAACGAGCTGCTCCAGGAGCTTCGGGTCTCCCAGACCGGGGTTCAGATCCTGACCGGTTTCCTGCTCACGATGCCGCTCCAGCCGAAGTTCGCCGAGCTCCAGAGCTTCACCCGCAACGCCTACACGGCGGCCGTCGTCCTGTGTCTGCTCGCCACGGTGCTGCTGATTGCACCGGTCGTCATGCACCGTCTGCTCTTCCGCCACCGGCTCAAGGAGACGATCGTCCTGGCCGGGGACAAGCTGGCCAAGGCCGGACTCGCCATCCTCGCCATGGCCATGACCAGCGTCGCGGCTCTGGTCTTCGGGATCGTGTTCGGCGACCGCGCCGGCCAGGTGGCGGGCGTTGTCAGCGTCGCCCTGTTCCTGGTCGCCTGGCTCGGTCTTCCCCTCGTCCTGGCCCGCACCTCACGCCGGTAGCAGACCTCGGTCAGCCGCCCCCGACGGGAACGGCACGGCATACCTTGCGTATGCCGTGCCGTTGCGACTGATGGGAACGTTCAGATCCAGAGCTCAGGGTCGTTGAACATAGCCTCGTACGGATCCTCACCCTTGTTCGGGAATCGGATCTTGGCGGGAATGCCGGTGGCGACCGCTCCGGCCGGAATGTCTTTGACAACAACGGAGTTGGCACCGATCTGGGCTCGGTCACCGATGTGTACGGGACCGAGAACGCGGGCACCGGCACCGATCGTGACGTTGTTGCCGACCGTCGGGTGACGCTTCACCCGCTTCATCGAACGGCCACCGAGCGTGACGCCGTGGTAGAGCATCACGTCGTCGCCGACCTCGGCGGTCTCGCCGATGACCACGCCCATACCGTGGTCGATGAAGAACCGCCGGCCGATCTGCGCTCCGGGATGGATCTCGACGCCCGTGATCGACCGCGCAAGCTGCGACAGGAGTCGCGCAGCCAGCCGGCCACCGGGCTTTGACCACAGGCGATGCGAGACCCGGTGCACCCAGATGGCGTGCAGGCCGGGTGAGGCCAGTGCCATCTCGAGCCTGGTGTCCACCGCTGGGTCCCGCTCGATCGCGGCGTCCAGATCCTCACGAATCCGGCGCCAGCCCGACCGCAGGAGAGTCGACCGACCGCGCGCATCAGGGGGGGCGGCGGCGCGGTCGATCGACAGGTTTCTAGTCAAACGTGCGAACGTCATCAGCGAAGTCGTTTCGGAGAAAGTCGACCCGTTCAGTTGAACAGGTCGGAGAAGAGAATCGTGGACAGGTACCGCTCACCGAACGACGGGATGATGACCAC
>JANOHS010000610.1:0-5597 GCA_031406655.1 Micrococcales bacterium | reverse complement strand
CGCCAACCATGAGCCGGCGCCTGGTCAGCGATGGCCTTGCCGCCCTGAGAAAGGTGATCTGACATGTCCGAACAAGCCCTGACCGCGCGGCTGTCGGCCTACAGCCCGCCGACGAGGCCGCCGGTCCTCCCCGTCTCAGATGTCTCTTACGTCGTCGAGGACACCGTCATCGGACGAATGCTGTTGGCTCGCAACGAGTCCGGCGTCCTGCTCGCGTCGGCATTCGTCAGTGACCCCGACGCGGAGGACGCGTTGCTGCGTCGCCTGGCGCGACACGTCTCGCCCCGCGTGCTGCGACAGCCACGAGCCCTTGACGAGGCCCGCCGCGAGCTGGCTGCCTACCTGGCGGGCGAGCGCAGGGAGTTCGGCCTGCGCACAGACCTGGTCCTGGCCACACCCTTCCAGCGCCTTGTTCTGGGACGTCTGGCGGGCGCGGTCGCCTATGGCCACCGTACGACATACGGGGAGCTTGCCACCGAGATCGAGCGTCCCACCGCCTCGCGGGCCGTCGGTGCCGCCCTGGGCGCGAACCCGCTGTGCGTCGTCCTGCCCTGTCACCGGGTGGTGGCCTCCTCGGGCGCCCTCACCGGTTATGCCGGTGGGCTGGCCGCGAAGGAGTATCTCCTCGCGCTCGAGTCACGCCGCTGAGGTGACCACGGTGCGGGCGACCGGCAGGGCTCTGGCAGGATCGCGCGGGTGAATGGCGACGTGCAGCTTGCGCCCCGGCCGGGGATGACCGATGAGGTGCTGTATGCCCGGCACGGTCACCTCGGGCGGATCATGCTGAACCGGCCCAAGGTCATCAACGTCCTGAACGGCCAGATGGTTGACTCGGTGATGGCACAGCTGGAGAGCTGGGCGCAGGACGACACGGTGGCTGCGGTCTCGGTCCAGGGAGCCGGCGAGCGCGGCCTCTGCGCGGGCGGCGACGTCAAGGTCCTTCGGACAGCCCTGATGGAGGGCTCAGCCGACCCGATGCAGTTCTGGGCTGCCGAGTACCGCATGAACGCGGCCATCGCCGCATACCCCAAACCCTTCGTGGCGTTCATGGACGGCATCGTGATGGGCGGTGGGGTCGGCATCTCCGCCCACGGCAGCCTTCGGCTGGTCACGGAGCGTTCGCGGGTCGCCATGCCCGAGACGACGATCGGCTACTTCCCTGACGTCGGCTCCCTCTTCCTGCTCTCCCGCGCGCCGGGTGAGGTGGGGACACATCTGGCCATGACCGGGCTCGCGGTCGGAGGCGCAGACGCCATCACCGCGGGTCTGGCCGATGCGCTGGTCGAGCGCCGGGACATCCCCGGGCTGATCGAACGCCTTGCCGCTGGTGAGTCGTTGGACACCGGCGTCGGCAGCACCTCAGCTGTGGGCGACCTTGCAGCAGACCGGAACTGGATCGACTCCTGCTACGCGGGGAATGACCCGGCCGCCATCGTGCGGGCGCTCGGGGCACATCCGGCGGTCCGCGCACGGGACTGCGCCGACGTCCTCAGGACCCGGTCGCCGCTGTCCGTCTGGATCGCGCTCGAAGCCATCCGCCGGGCCGCCCGGATGGACACCCTGGCGCAGGTACTCGCCCAGGACCTGATGCTCGGGCGGGCGCTCGCCAGCACGCCAGAATTCGTCGAGGGCGTGCGCGCGCTGCTCGTGGACCGAGACAACGCTCCACGCTGGCGCCATGGGTCTCTCGAGGACGTCGACCCGTCCGAGGTTGCCATGCTGTTCACCGGCGGTCACCCGGCAGCGTTGGAGACCGCCGGCTGAGGTCAGCGGTGCCCGAGGCTGGAGCCGGCCGAGAACGCAGCGGCGCCCCCGCGGGAGGAGGAGGTCGAGTAGACCGAGGTCGAACCACCCTTGCCGCCTGGACGGCCGCCACCGCGGGTCGCCGAGCGCTGGGCGCCCGAGGAGCTCTTCGATGTGCCGCCGCGGGACGAGCCACCGCCAGCACCTGCGCTGCGGCCAGAACCGCCTCGCGGCGCGCCTCCACGGCTTCCGGCTGCCCGGGCGCCACCGGAACGGGGACTGCCGGAACGGCTGCCATGGGCCCCACCGTTGCGTCGCGGGCTGTTGCTCTCGTCGGAGGCGAGGACGAGGGGCTTGGTGAAGGTGCGCTCGCCGGGAGCAAGCGCCTTGAGCAGGGGATGGGTGGCGTCCAGCCGGGTCGTGGTCGCCTTGATGCCGGCCTTGCGCGTGAGGTCGCGAACGTCGGCCACCTGGTCGTCGGTCATCAGCGTGATGACGATGCCGTCGGCGCCGGCGCGTGCCGTGCGACCGGAGCGGTGCAGATACGCCTTGTGCTCGACCGGCGGGTCGGCGTGGATGACCAGTGCGACGTCGTCGACATGGATGCCGCGAGCCGCGATGTCAGTGGCGACCAGGGTGCTGGCCGCCCCGCTCTGGAAGGCGTCCATGTTGCGGGTGCGGGCGTTCTGGGAGAGGTTGCCGTGCAGCTCCACGGTCGGGACCCCTGAGGCGTTGAGCTGCTTGGAGAGCTTCTTGGCCCCATGCTTGGTGCGGGTGAAGACCATGGTGCGTCCGGGAGCCGAGGTGAGGTCGACCAGGACGGGAAGACGGGCGTCGTGGTGCACATGGAAGACGTGGTGCGCCATGGACGAGATCGGCGACTGCACCGAGTCCGCGCTGTGCGTCACCGGGTTGTTGAGGAAACGCTTGACGATCACGTTGACGCCGGCGTCCAGCGTTGCCGAGAACAGCATCCGCTGGCCGACCCGCGGGGTGCGCTCCATGATGCGTCGCACGCAGGGCAGGAAACCGAGGTCGGCCATGTGGTCGGCCTCGTCCAGGACGGTGACCTCGATGGCGTCCAGGGTCAGGGCACCCTGGCTGATCAGGTCCTCGAGCCGTCCGGGGCAGGCGACGACGACGTCGACACCCGCGCGAAGGGCGCTGACCTGGGGGTTCTGGCCGACGCCGCCGAAGATGGTGATGCTGTTGATCCCCAGCGGCTTGGCCAGCGGGGTCATGGCGGCCTCGATCTGGCTGGCCAGCTCACGGGTGGGCGCCAGGATGAGGGCTCGCGGCTTGCGGGACTGTCGCGAGGTCTTGCTGGCGGCCAGTCGGGTGAGCAGGGGAAGCACGAAGGCGTAGGTCTTGCCCGAGCCGGTGCGGCCGCGGCCGAGGACGTCGCGACCTGCGAGGGAGTCGGGCAGCGTCGCGGCCTGGATCGGGGTTGGGGTGGTGATGCCCGCCGCCGCAAGAACGGCGGTCAGGGCTGAGGGCACGCCAAGGCTGGCGAAAGTGGTGTCAGAAGACACAGGTGGGTACTCCATAGAGGTAAGAGGGTCGTTCTGCCCGGCGCAGACCTGTGAGGTTGCGGCGCGTGGCTATCGACAGAAAAAAGCGGTTCCGAGGCAGAACTGTTCGGACCGCTGTGAACAGTCTAGGGGGTCACGGGGACGCCGATGACACATCGCGGCCGAACGAGGCCGGTCGAGCGGTTGACCTGTGCTCAGTCCTGCCCGCCGATGTCGACCGAAAAACCTTCGTAGACCAGGTCGGCGCCACGCTGGCGGTGGCGAACCAGCTCCGCCAGGAGGGTGGTGCCGCGGTCCCGCACCACGTCCAGGTCATCGAGCATCGAGTCGCCGCGTGCGAAGGACTCGGCCGCCTTGCCCACCCGCGCGAGAAGCTCTCCGATCAGCTCGGTCACCACTCCGTGGTCCGTGGTCAGCCGTTCGACGGCATGGGCCAGGCGGGGCGACGAGCGGATGACCCGGCCGTAGAGACCCGCCGGCCCCTCGGTGAGCTCCACGTGGTCGTGGAAGTCGCCCGACAGCTCCAGGAGCGCCGAGGACACCGCCTCGACCCACACCAGCTGACGACCGGGCACGGGCGCCGCCAGAGCCTTCTCGAGTGCGTTGATCGACTCGAGCAGCTCGGCGCGCCGACGACGCAGCACGCTCAGGTCCTGAGCCTCGGTTTCGTCGTCGGGACCGGTCAGTGCGCCTTCAGCCGTGGTGATCATGCGTGCAGTTTGCTGCCGGCGGTGCACCGTTGTCCAGTACGGGCCGGAGCGACCACGCGCCCACGCAGACGGATACTGCGGTATGTGCGAAGGATCACCCGTTGGCGCGCAGGTACCGGCCGAAATGCGGGACGGTGAAGGCGATCCGGCCGCGTTCACCGCTGTAGATCAGGCCCTTCTTGAGCAGGGCGTCGCGAGCCACCGACAGGGACTGCGGCTTGCGGTCGAGCACCGCCGCCACCGAAGCGGTCGTCACCGACTCGATGTCATCAAGGGCGAGCCCCTGCGAGTCCTGTGCCGCGAGCTGGGCCGCATCGGCCATCGCGCGCAGGTACTCCCGCTCGCCGGGGGTCGCCCGTTCATAGCGCGAGCCGAAGAATCCGACGGCAAGCTCGGCCTCGGCCTCCGGGGCGGCCAGCCGGACGTCCTGGCCGGTGATCGGGGATGCCGGCGCACTGTCCCAGGCAACCTTGCCGTAGGCCTGGATGAAGTACGGATAGCCCCCGGTCGCGGCATACATCGCTTCGAGAGCCTCCCGCTGAAACTCCGCGCCCTCCTCCTTCGCCGGCGCCTGCAGAGCCGTGTCGGCAGCCGACCGGTCGAGCCGGTCGATCCGTGAGTACCTGAACAGCCGCTCGCTATAGGACTTGCTGGCACTGAGCACCGCCGGCAGGTGGGGCAGTCCGGCGCCCACGACGATGACCGGCAGGCCGCTCTGGCTGATCTCGTGGCAGGCCGCGCACAACGCGGAGATGTCGTCAGGCCCCAGGTCCTGCATCTCGTCGATGAAGATCGCCACGCCCTTGCCGACATCGGCCGCGAGCCCGCCGACATCGGTCAGCAGCTCGACCAGGTCGATCTCGATGTCTCCCGAGTCGGCCCGCCCGGTCACGGCGGCTACGTCGATGCCCGGGTTCCAGCGATCCCGGATCCTCGCTGCCGGCTCCGACTGACGCTGGGCGAAGGCCTTGATGACGCCGAGAACATGGTCAACCTCCTGGCCCTGGGGATGTCCGAGCTCGCGCACCGCCACGTGCAGAGCGGCGCTCATGGGCCGGCGAAGCCGCTGGTCGGGACGAGCCTCGAGCTTTCCGGTGCCCCAGTGGGCGCGAACGGCCGCCGACCGCAACGCGTTGAGCAGCACCGTCTTGCCCACACCGCGCAGCCCGGTCAGGATGATCGAGCGCTCCGGCTTGGATCTGACGACCCGCTCGAGCACGACTTTGAACGCGCGCAGCTGGTCGTCGCGACCGGCGAGCTCGGGCGGACGCTGGCCGGCGCCGGGGGCATAGGGATTGCGAATCGGGTCCACGATCGCAGACTATCGACCTGTATCGCGTATTCGGCAGATACGGCGATAGTCGCCGATCGTGTCGCGCCGCCCCCCACCCCCATTTCGCTTGTTGCGCCGAAACCACGCTCTGGCGTCATCCGGAGACCGATTTCGGTGGTCTCGGCGCAAGGAGAGGGTCGGCTTCTCACTTCAGCAGTCGGGACATCCTCCTGTCGGCCAGCGGCTTGCCCCCGGTCTGACAGGTGGCGCAGTACTGCAGCGACGAGTCGGCGAACGACACCTCGCGCACCACGTCGCCACAGACCGGGCACGCCTGAC
>JANOHS010000279.1:0-5404 GCA_031406655.1 Micrococcales bacterium | reverse complement strand
CGTGGCTGGCCGACCACCTGGCCACCCGGCGTACCCGTCCAGGCACTGCCGTGGTGGCGGTCACCCACGACCGCTGGTTCCTGGACGAGGTGGCCACCACCACCTGGGAGGTCGTCGACGGCGGGGTGAGCTCCTACGAGGGCGGCTATGCGGCATACGTGCTCGCCAAAGCGGAGCGAGACCGCGTGGCGGAGGTGACGGAGGAGCGTCGCACCAACCTGCTGCGCAAGGAGCTGGCGTGGCTGCGCCGCGGTGCCCAGGCTCGCTCGACCAAGCCGAAGTTCCGGATCGACGCGGCCTACGAGCTGATCGGGGACGAGCCGGCTCCCCGCGACGACGTGTCGCTGGTGCGTTTCGCCACGACCAGGCTGGGCAAGGACGTCGTCGACCTCATAGACGCCACTGTGTCCTTTGGTGACCGGCGCCTGCTCGACCGGGTGACCTGGCGACTCGCGCCGGGCGACCGCATCGGCATCGTCGGTGTCAACGGCTCCGGCAAGTCCACGCTGATGCGCGCGATCTACGGGGACCTGCCGCTGTCGGCCGGCAAGCGGAAGGTCGGCAAGACGGTCTCGATGGCCTACCTGACGCAGGAGGTCCGCGAGCTCGACAAGTTCGACGACTGGCGCGTCATCGAGGCCATCGAGGACGTCAAAGCGTTCACCCGTCTGGGCGACAAGGAGGTCAGCGCCAGCCAGCTGGCCAAGCGTCTGGGCTTCAGTGGCGGGCGGCAGCAGACCCGGGTCAGCGACCTGTCAGGTGGTGAGCGCCGGAGGTTGCAGTTCCTGAGGTTGCTCATGGCCGAGCCGAATGTGCAGATCCTGGACGAGCCCACCAACGACCTGGACATCGAGACGCTGACGTCCATGGAGGACGTGCTCGACGGATGGGCGGGGACCTTGCTGGTCGTCTCCCACGACCGCTATCTGCTCGAGCGCATGTGCGACCGGCAGGTGGCGATGCTGGGTGACGGCGCCGTCCGGGACCTGCCGGGCGGGGTGGAGCAGTACCTGGATCTGCGTCACGCCGCCCGCGCGTCCGCGGCGGCCTCAGGGGCGTCCGCGAGCTCTCGGGCTGCTGCTTCGTCGTCAGCGGTGTCCGGGCCGTCGGCCGCAGAGCTGCGGGAGGCAAAGAAGGACCTGTCCAGGATCGAGCGGCAGCTGGCCAAGCTCTCTGCACAGGAGGACAAGATCCACCTCGAGATGGCCGCCAAGGCTGCCGACCACGCGGCGGTGCTCAACCTCAACGCCAAGCTTCGGGTCATCGTCGATGAACGCGAGACCCTTGAGCTGGAATGGCTTTCCGCGGCCGAGATCGTCCTCTGACCGCTGGCGGATCTGGGAATGCGTCAGGTCTCGAACGGTGACAACAGCCGGCGCAGCAGATCGGTGAGGTGGTCCTGTTCCATCAGGGGCAACCGATCCAGCAGGAGCCGCTCGCGGACCAGCAGGTCGGCCATGGCGGAGTCCACGACCGTTCGGCCCTGCGCGGTCAACGTCACCTTCACGCCCCGGCGGTCGTTGGGGTCGGGGCCACGACCCACCAGCCCGCGCGCAGCGAGCCGGTCGACACGGTTGGTCATGGTGCCGCTCGTCACCTGGGTCTGGGTGACCAGCGCTCCGGGCGAGAGCTCGTATGGCGGGCCCGCCCGTCGCAGCGCCGACAGGACGTCGAACTCCCAGCCCTCGAGGCCGTGCTCGGCGAAGGCCGATCCACGGTCGCGGTCGAGGTGGCGGGCGAGCCGTGAGACCCGCGACAGGATGTGCAGCGGAGCGACATCGAGGTCGGGCCGTTCGCGTCGCCAGGCGTCGACGATGCGATCGACGTCATCAGTGGGGGTAGCGGACATGAGGAAAGTCTACCCACCATCAAGTATCTTGATATCGAGATAGGTAGGAGAGGATGCCCGTGGCGGACCCTTGGGACCCGGAGCAGTACGAGAGGTTCAGCGACCACCGGCGGCGCCCTTTCGCCGATCTCCTCTCGAGGGTCCGCGCCAGCGCGCCCGGGATCGTGGTCGATCTGGGCTGCGGGCCTGGCGCACTCACCCTCGCTCTGGCGACGCGGTGGCCGCAAGCCAGGATCATCGGAGTCGACTCCTCCACCGAGATGCTTGACCAGGCCCGTCATGACGACCGCCATGAGCGCGTGGAGTGGGTGCGCTCCGACGTCGAGTCGTGGGTTCCGGCTCGGGTGGGCGGGCCGATCGACGTCATCACGACCAACGCGTTGCTGCAATGGGTCCCCTCGCATCGGGAGCTGATCCCGGGATGGGTCGACGCCCTTGCGCCCGAGGGCTGGTTCGCCATGCAGGTGCCGGGCAACTTCGACGCGCCGTCGCACACGCTGCTCCGTGAGATCGCCGCCAGGGCGCCCCGGGCGGTGGAGCTCCTCGCGCGCCTGCGTGGAGCTGAGTCGGTGAGCGAGCCGGCGGCATACGCGACGTTGCTGGCCGGTCTCGGCTGCGAGGTGGACGCCTGGGAGACCACCTACCAGCACATCCTCGATCCCGCCGGGGACCAGCTCGAGCCCGTGCTGGAATGGACAAAGGGCACGGCTTTGCTGCCGGTGTTCGACGTCCTGACCGGCGAGCGCGAGCGGGCCGATTTTGTGGCGGCCTATGGCGATGCGCTGTTGCGGGCTTATCCGCGCCAGCACTTTGGGACGGTACTTGCCTTCCGTCGTATCTTCGCTGTCGCCCACAAGAAGATGGGCAATGACTGTGAGGTTTCGGCTGCCGCAGTGGGCAATGACTGTGAGGTTTCGGCTGCCGCAGTGGGCAATGACTGTGAGGTTTCGGCTGCCCTGGTGACCGAAACCGCCCAGTCATGGCCAACGAGGTCCGGGCGCTGTCCGATGTTGGACCTGCCCGCGCTTGTGTTCGACGGATGACTTCAAGCGACGTCGTGGTGGTGCCGGTCCCTGGCGATGACTTCGGGCCGCCCGCCGCGTCGGCGTAGCGCGAGATAGGCGCTTTCCACCCGACGGACAAAAGCCTCGGGGTTGCTCCTGAGCTGGTGCGGCGTGACCCCGATCACCGTGACACCGGCGGCAACGAGCTGGCCGTCGCCCATCACGGTGCCGTCCCAGTCCTGGTCGCGGGCATGGTAGGTGCGGGAGTGCAGCTGGATGGCCAGCCCGACTTCGTCGATCCAGGCGTCTGGCGTGGGGAGGACCCCACCTGACGACAACCTCAGAATGGGGTTGGGCATCACAGGAGGCAGGATCCTGCTCGCGGCCAGGGCCCTGAGCAGGTCCACCTCACGGATCGACCAGGCGCCGGCCTGGAACGCAGCGATACCGGCGCGAACAGCGGCGCTGAAACGCACAGGCCCAGCCAACATCTCGGCATACAGGTGGTCCTCGCTGGTGACCTGCCGTTGCAGGGCGCTGATGGTGAGGGCTCGTGCGTCTTCGCCCCTGCGGCATACTCGCGCTGCGTCTGCGACACATCTTGCCGCGCTGGCGACCCTTGTGCCGCGGATCGTGACGGGAACCAGATCCGGGCGCTGGGTCCGCCGGACGGTCACGAATCCTGACGCCCGGTTGGTCTTGTGCTCGGGAACCAGGAAGGTCAGGAGCGGGTAAGTGCTCACCCAAGGGCCTGTGACACCGTGCAGCCGCGCGCCCACGGGCCCCGTCAGGAGGGCTTCCGGGCCGGCATAGAGGGAGCCGGCGACCAGGCGCTGATCGGCGTCGAGTCGACCGGTGAAGATCGCGACCACCCCGGGTAGGACGAGCTGCCAGCGCCGTCCGATCGCCCACCGGATCTGGGCATTGGTCACCCCACCCCGGCGAAGCTGTCTGCGGGTCAGCAGGCCGACCTGTTGCTTGGCAAGTGCCTGTAGGGGAGCGGGTAGGACCGTCATCGTCGCATCGTGCACGCGACCAACGGTCCGATGGCGGTGCCCGGCTGAGCCTGTGGGCAACGGGACAAGGGGTCTGCCCGATGTGGACAAGGCAGTCCGATTGCGGCCCGATGGTCGGCCACTGGCTGGGCGGCGGCTCGCTGGTCGTTGGCGATGGCTGTGGGAAAGCTGTCGCGGGGGCGACCGAAACCTCACAGTCATCGCCAACGGGGTAGGGCGTTGGGGAGCAGACTTGAGGGGTGTTCCGGAACCGTGCCGACGCCGGGCGTCGGTTGGCCGAGCGGGTCGCCAGCAGGCTGGGCGATGCCTCGCGCCAGCCAGGGGACGCCGGCGTTCTGGTTCTGGGTCTGCCACGGGGTGGCGTCCCGCTTGCGGCGTTGGTGGCGCAAGCCTTGGGCGCTCCGCTGGATGTGCTGGTCGTTCGCAAGATCGGAGTGCCCTGGCAGCCCGAGCTCGCGCTGGGTGCCGTCGGCGAGAATGGTGGGATCGCGCTCAATGATGGCGTTGTCTCAGCGAGTGGGGTGGAACAAGGCGAGTTGGATGCCTTGATTCGCAAGGCTTCTCACGACGTGGAGCAGATCGTGGCCGAGCTCCGGCCGGCAGCTGGCCCTCCTGATGTGACCGACCGGACGGTCATCGTCGTCGATGACGGCGTGGCGACAGGCGCCACCGCTCGAGCCGCCGCGAGGATCCTGCGCAGTCGGGGGTCAGGCCCCCTCATCCTTGCGACGCCGGTTGGAGCGGCCAGCACCTGCACGAGTCTGTGTGCCTGTTTCGATGAGGTCATCTGCCTCGAGACACCGTGGCACTTCGGCAGTGTGGGGCAGCACTACGAGCAGTTCGAGCAGGTCGGCATCGCAGAGGTCCGTCGGCTGTTGGGCGCACCGCCAGCCTGAACGGACTACCTGGCAGTGCGCAGGATCGGTTTCGGCTCCATCCCCGCCAGGCCGTTCCAGGCCAGGTTGACCAGGTGCGCGGCGACGTCGGCCTTCTTTAACTTGCGCGAGTCCACCCACCACTGACCGGTCAGTGCCACCATGCCGACGAGCATCTGGGCATAGATCGGTGCGGTCTTGGGGTCCAGCTTCTGGCGCTTGAACTCGGCGGCGAGGATGTGCTCGACCTGGCTGGCCACATCGCTGAGCAGGCTGGCGAAGGATCCCGTCGACTGTCCCGCAGGGGAGTCGCGCACGAGGATGCGAAAGCCATCGGTTGAGTTCTCGATGTAGTCCAGCAGGGCCAGCGCCGCTTGCTCGAGCAGCATCCTGGCATGACCGTTGGACGTGAGCGCCCCGCTGACCCCGTCGAGCAACGAGCGGATCTCGCGGTCGACGACCACGGCATACAGGCCCTCTTTGCCCCCGAAGTGTTCGTAGACGACTGGCTTCGAGACCCCTGCCTTGGCGGCGATCTCTTCGACCGTTGTGGCCTCATAGCCCTTGTCCGCAAACAACTTTCGGCCAACCTCAAGCAGCTGTTCCCGCCGTTGCTTACCGGTCATTCGAGAGCGGGAGGTCGTCGCGACGGTGGTCTCG
>JANOHS010000522.1:0-7073 GCA_031406655.1 Micrococcales bacterium | reverse complement strand
CGGACGGTGATCCACGGTCTGCGACCACCGGTGCTTGATGACTTCGGTGCGGTCGCCGCGCTGCGGCAGCTGGTCGAAGAGGTCCGCGCCCGGCACGGGATCTCGATCCGGATGCGGGTCAGGGGAGACCAGGTGAGGTTGTCCCCCGAGTGTGAGCTCGCCATCTACCGGGTGGCCCAGGAGGCGCTCAGTAACGTCGTAAGCCACGCCAAGGCCACGAACACCCGGGTCGACCTGAGCTTCGGTAAGCAGGTGGTGCTCACTGTTACCGACGACGGGTGCGGCCTGCCGGCGTCCCACGCCACCTCGGCGAGCTCCGGCCGCCAGCTGGGGCTGATCGGGATGCGCGAGCGCGTCAGCCTGCTCGGAGGCAGTCTCGAGGTCAAGGGACGAAAGCCCCACGGCACCGTGGTGCGCGCCACGATCCGCGTCGCGCAGCCCACGCCCGAAGCCTCGCTGGGCGGCTAGACACCCGGAAGGCGCCGGCAGCTCCCGCTAGAGATACTGTCCCGTCGGTCCGCCGTCAGGGGGGACGGGGCTGCCCGGCATACCGGGGACCTGGCCTGCATCGGCGCCGGGGACAGCCTCGTGACCGGGGTGGCCGGGCGGGAGCGCGACGCATCGACTGCAGCTGCTGCTGGGCGGCCATCTGCTGGGCGAAGAGCGCGGTCTGGATGCCGTGGAACAACCCCTCGAGCCAGCCGACCAGCTGGGCCTGTGCGATGCGGAGCTCTGCGTCGGAGGGCGCCTCGCCCGTGAACGGCAACGTGATTCGCTCGAGCTCGTCGATCAGCTCGGGAGCAAGGCCCTGCTCCAGCTCGCTGATCGAGCGGCGATGGATCTCAGCAAGGCGAGTGCGACCGGCTTCGTCCAGCGGCGCACTTCGCACCTCCTCGAGCAGCTGCTTGACCATGGCGCCGATGCGCATGACCTTGGCCGGCTGCTCGACCAGGTCGGCGGGGTTGACCACCGGCTCGTTGTCGTCAGACTTCTCGGCCACCCCCATGCCGTCCTGGGTGACCACGACGACGCGCTGAGGTCGGTTGTCGTCGGCGGTGGTCTGCTGCTCATCGGGCGATGGGTTCATGACTCCATCCTGCTCACTTCAGGCCGCTTTGCTCAATTCAGGCCGGTATTCTCGCGGCAGAACGCCTGTTGGACCGGCCTGAACTGAGCAAAGGTGGGGGTCAGGGGCGACGGGGGCCTGGGGTCAGCGGGGCGCCATACGAGCCTTGAGGGTCTCGCGCTTGTCCTCGAAGCGCAGCGCCTGTTTGTCCAGCGAGTCCATGAACTCGGCCAGCTCTGTGCGCGCTGCCTCACCCTCGGCGGACAGGCCCTCCAGCTCGAAGACCTTCCAGAAGCGCAGGACCGGCGCAACGACCTCGTCCCGGTGCTGACGCAGGTCGTAGATGCCTTCGACGGCCATCTCGACGGCCTTGCGCTGGAAGCCGGGGAGGTTCGCACCGGGCATCTGGAAGTTCTTGACGACGTCCAGGATCGCGACCATGGCCTGGTCGGGTGAGATCTGCAGCGCTGCGTTGAGCAGGTTGCGGTAGAAGATCATGTGCAGGTTCTCGTCGGCGGCGCTTCGGGCGAGCAGGTTCTCACACATCGGGTCTTTGGTGAACTTGCCCGTATTCCGGTGGGAGACACGCGTGGCCAGCTCCTGGAAGGAGACGTAGGCCAACGAGTTCATCAGTTCGCCGGAGTGGGCCGAGACATATCCCTGGGACATGTGCTTCATCCGGAATCGTTCCAGCGCAACGGGATCCACCAGCCGTTTGACCAACATGTAGTCGCGCATCGCGATCGCGTGGCGACCCTCCTCCGCGGTCCAGCGGTGCACCCACTCACCCCAGGCGTCGTCTCGCCCGAAGATCAGCGCGATCTCGTGGTGGTAGCTGGGGAGGTTGTCCTCGGTGAGCAGGTTGACGATCAGTGCCGAGCGGGCGACGTCAGAGATGTCGGAGTCGTCCTCGCTCCACTCATCACCGCCCATGAGCCCGTCGAAGTTGCGCCCGTCGCTCCACGGTACGTAGTCGTGGGGGAACCACTCCGCGGCGACCTTCTCGTGCCGGTTGAGCTCTCCGACAACGACTTGGTCGAGCTCGCGGAGCAGTTCGGTCTGGGTCAATGACATGTGAGAGTCCTTCCGCGCGATGACTACTTACGGTTCCGTAGGTTACGGCAACGTAGGTTGAATCGCGAGCCCCCGCCGATGACCGGCCAGCTTCGCGGAGCTTGCCATCAGGTAGGTGATGCTGGTGACCACCTGGTACCCCAGTCGGGCGCAGACACCGGTTCCGGCAGGGGTCGCCACGACGACACAGGCGGATGCGCCTCGGGCCGCGGCGGCTTCGTGGGCGGCCTGCATCAGGCGTCGGCCGACCCCCTGACGCCTGGCAGCGGGAAGCACGCCGACGTTGTCCAGGATGGCCAGATCGTCCTCGATCGCCAGGCTCACACAACCGACCGGCCGGCCTTGCCAATAGGCAACGGCGCTGAAGGCATGAGACTTGGCGACCATGACCTCGAACACGTTGGCGTACTCACCAGGGATCCCGAAGACCGTGGTGAAGATCTCGGTCCAGAGATGGTGATCCGAGGCGTTGGTGGCGGGCCGGATCTCGATACCGTCCCTGCCCAGGGTGGTCCGTGGGAGGCCACGCACGTCCAGCCACATGGCCGGGGCCGTGTCCGCCCAGATCAGCCCCCGCGCAGCCAGCTGGGGCATCAGCAGGTCGGCGCCAAGATGCTCCCAGGCGCTGAAGCGCCAGGGCACGTCGTACGTTGACAGCACCGCCAGGCAGCTGTCCAGCTCGCGCTCACTGTCGGGGCCGTGGAAACCCCTCGCGTCATACCGGATCACGGCGTTGGCAACGAGCAGCGGCGTGGCGCTCAGCGTCCAGGTGGCCCGACCCGTGTCCTGGATCTCACCGCCGGGGAACATCGGCGCCAACCGCGTCTGCATTGCCGCGACCGCTCGCTCGAGACGCTCAGCGCGTGTCACCAACCCCCTGCGTGCCAGGTCGGTCATACAACAACGGTAGGTCGTTGCTCACCCGCCGTCATCCGTCAATTGAGGGAGGTCCGGGGCACGTTGAGCACGTGTCCCGCGGATAGAGTCGCGCGCATGGCTCACTCCTTTGACACCGACTCGGAGGCGGCCGGGCTCTGTGCCTATGTCGACGCGTCTCCGTCCCCGTTCCACGCCTGCGAGGGGGCGGGCAGGTGGCTCGAGGCGGCCGGCTTCAGCCTCCTGCACGAGACGGATGGGTTCCCGACCGAGCGAGGCCGGCACTACCTGATCCGTGGCGGTTCGCTGATCGCCTGGAGCACGGAGAAGGCGCACGGGGCGGCCACACCGTTCCGGGTGGTGGGCGCCCATACGGACAGCCCGAACCTTCGCATCAAGCCCCAGCCGGACCTCGCGAGGGCGGGCTGGCAGCTGCTCGGCGTCGAGACCTACGGCGGGCTCTTGTTCAACTCCTGGCTCGACCGCGACCTGGGCCTGTCGGGGCGGGTGGCCGTCCGTGGGAGCAAGGGGGTCGAGACGCGGCTGGTCATCATCGACGAGCCGGTACTGCGGGTGGCCCAGCTCGCCCCACACCTCGACCGCGGTGCCAACGAGGGACTCGCGCTCAACCCCCAGCAGCACCTCACGCCGTTGTGGGGTCTGAGCACCGAGCCGGGGGACTTCCGCGGCTACCTCGGTGCCGCAGTGGGGGTGGACACGGCCGACGTCCTGTCCTGGGACGTGATGACCCACGACCTGCAGCCCTCACGGCGGATCGGCCGGGACCTCGACCTGATCGCTGCCCCGCGTCTGGATAACCTGGCAACCAGCTATGCCGGGGTGCGGGCGCTGGTAGATGCAGTTGGCCAGCTCCAGGACGCACCCGCACTGCCGGTGCTGGTCCTGTTCGATCATGAGGAGGTCGGCAGCAGGTCCGAGCGCGGCGCCCTGTCGACACTGCTGCCCTCGGTCCTCGAACGCATCGTGATCTCCCTCGGTGGCGGCCGCGAGGACCTCCACCGGGCCCTCGCCGGGAGCGTCGTCGCCTCAGGAGACATGGCTCACGCGACCCACCCGAACTATCCCGAGAAGCACGAGCCCCAGCACCAGATCGCGATCAACGGTGGCCCGGTGCTCAAGACCAACGTCAAGCTGCGGTATGCGACCGACTCCATGGGCGCCGCGGCGTTCATCACGGCGTGTGACCAGGCCGGTGTTCCCCTCCAGCATTTCGTCAGCCGCAACGACGTGCCCTGCGGCTCGACCGTCGGTCCCATGACGGCGGCGCTGACCGGTGCCACGACGGTGGACTTCGGGGCGCCGATGCTGTCGATGCACTCGGCCCGCGAGGTGTGTGGCGCCAAGGACCCCGCGATGTATGCCGCCGCCCTGGCCGCCTTCCTGACCCCGCAAACCTAGGGACCGTGTCGCTTCAGAACCCCCAAACCTAGGGATTGTGTCGGCTGAGAACCCCCAAACCTAGGGTCGGTGTCGGCTGAGAACCCCCAAACCTAGGGACGGTGTCGGCCCCAGCCCGGCAAACCTGGGGATCGCGCGTCTACCACCTCGGGAACCTGAGGTGTTCGGCATACCCCCTGCGGGTCTAATCTGCGAGCACCCGTCCGATTCATCGCTCCGGAGGTCCCGCTGTGTCCAAGCTCGTGTACGACTTCGCCGAAGGCCACAAGGACCTCAAGGATCTTCTGGGGGGCAAGGGCGCGAACCTCGCGGAGATGACCCGGATGGGACTGCCGGTGCCCCCAGGTTTCATCATCACGACCGAGGCGTGCAAGGTCTACCTAGCCAGCGGCACCCAGCCGGCCGCGATGGAGGCTGAAGTCAGCGAGCACCTGGTCGCTCTCGAGAAGTCCATGGGCAAGACCCTGGGCCAGGTCGACGACCCGCTCCTGGTGTCTGTGCGCTCAGGGGCGAAGTTCTCGATGCCCGGAATGATGGACACGGTCCTGAACATCGGGCTCAACGACGAGTCGGTCCTGGGACTGGCGAAGCAGTCCGGCAACGACAGGTTCGCGTTCGACTCCTACCGTCGGCTGATCCAGATGTTCGGTAGGACTGTTCTCGAGATCGAGGGCGACCTGTTCGAGGATGCGCTGCAGGCAGCCAAGAAGGCCAAGGGCACTGAGAACGACCTTGACCTGGACGCTGATGACCTGCGGGCGTTGGTCAAGAGGTACCAGGCGATCGTGCGGGAACACGCGGGCCGAGAGTTCCCGCAGGAGCCGCGCGAGCAGATGGACCTCGCGGTCCGGGCGGTCTTCGACTCCTGGAACGCTGATCGCGCGATCCTGTATCGCCGCCAGGAGCGCATCCCGTCCGACCTGGGCACGGCGGTCAACATCTGCTCGATGGTGTTCGGCAACGTGTCCTCGGACTCGGGTACGGGTGTGGCGTTCACGCGCGACCCGGCATCCGGCGCCCAGGGCGTGTATGGCGACTACCTGCAGAACGCTCAGGGTGAGGACGTCGTCGCAGGGATCCGCAACACGCTGCCGCTGGCCGACCTCGAGGGCCTTGACAAGAAGTCGTACGACCAGCTGATGGCGATCATGGACCAGCTGGAGAAGCACTACCTTGACCTGTGCGACATCGAGTTCACCATCGAGCGCGGCAAGCTGTGGATGCTGCAGACCCGGGTCGGCAAGCGAACCGCGGAGGCGGCTTTCCGCATCGCGACCCAGCTCGTTGATGAGGGCCTGATCGACGAAGCAGAGGCGTTGCAGCGAGTCACCGGCGCCCAGCTCGCGCAGCTGATGTTCCCCCACTTCAAGGACGACGCCGCCCGCGAGCTCCTGGCCAAGGGCATGAACGCCTCCCCGGGTGCGGCCGTCGGCAAGGTCGTGTTCGACTCCTACACCGCGGTGAAGTGGTCTCGCTCTGGCGAGAAGGTCATCCTCGTCCGGCGCGAGACCAACCCTGACGACCTCGACGGCATGATCGCCGCCGCAGGCATCCTGACCAGTCGCGGTGGCAAGACCTCCCATGCTGCCGTCGTCGCCAGGGGCATGGGCAAGACCTGTGTCTGTGGTGCCGAGCAGCTCGTGGTCGACACCAAGGCCCGGCAGTTCACCACCCCGGACGGACGGGTCTTCGAGGAGGGCACCGTCATCTCGATAGACGGCACGTCCGGTGAGGTGTTTCTCGGCGAGGTGCCGGTCGAGATATCTCCGGTGGTCCGCTACTTCGAAGGTGAGATCGACGCCGACTCGGCGGAAGCGGACGACCTTGTCCGGGCCGTGCACCGTGTCATGCGCGTCGCCGACGACTGCCGACGGATGAAGGTTCGCGCCAACGCGGACACCCCGGAGGACGCCGCCCGCGCCCGTCGATTCGGCGCCGAGGGCATCGGTCTCTGCCGGACCGAGCACATGTTCCTCGGCGACCGCAGCCCGATGGTCGAGGCGCTGATCCTGGCCGACACGGACGAGGAGCGAAACCGCGTCATGGCGGAGCTCCTGCCTCTCCAGCGCGACGACTTTCTCGGCATCTTCGAGGCCATGGATGGCTTACCCGTGACCATCCGTCTGCTGGACCCGCCGCTGCACGAGTTCCTTCCGGACATCACGGATCTCTCGGTTCGGGTAGCCGTGGCCGAGGCCCGCCATGAGCCACATGAGGCTGACCTGCGGCTGCTCCAGGCGGTGCACAAGATGCACGAGCAGAACCCGATGCTCGGACTGCGCGGGGTGCGCCTTGGACTGGTGATTCCCGGGCTGTTCGCCATGCAGGCGCGTGCGGTGCTCGAAGCGGCGGCGCTGCGGGTCGAGGCCGGAGGTCTGCCGCTGGTCGAGATCATGGTCCCGCTGGTCGGCGCGGTCCAGGAGCTGGAGAGCATCGCCGTGGAGATCGAAGCTGTGGCCCACGAGGTTCGCACCGCCTCGAGCGTGCATATAGACCACATGGTGGGGACCATGATCGAGCTGCCGCGGGCGGCCCTGACCGCGGGCGCGATCGCCGGGGCTGCCCAGTTCTTCTCCTTCGGCACCAACGACCTGACCCAGATGACATGGGGCTTCTCCCGCGACGACGTCGAGGCGGC
>JANOHS010000501.1:0-1830 GCA_031406655.1 Micrococcales bacterium | reverse complement strand
GTTCGCTCTTGGCGGCCGAAGAGAGCGCCAAGAAACCGGCGGCCGATAATCCGCTCGCGCCGCGCTTGCCGCATTTTCCCGGCCAGGCGAAGCGCGTGATCTACATTTTCCAGGCTGGCGCGCCGAGTCATTTGGAACTCTTTGACAATAAGCCCGAACTTGTCAAGCGAAACGGGCAATTGCCGCCTGCCGAGCTGCTCAAGGGATACCGAGCCGCGTTCATCAATCCCAACTCGGCGCTCCTCGGACCCAAGTTCCCTTTTGCACGTCACGGCAAATGCGGGATGGAGCTCAGCGAAGTGCTGCCGCATACGGCCAAGATTGTCGACGAAATCTGCTTGATTCGGACGATGCAAACCGAAGCGGTCAACCACGCTCCCGCCCAGATCATGATGAACTCGGGCTCGCAGCAGTTCCGCCGCGTGGTGTTCCGCCGGCAGGAGGGCGACCCGGCCCCGGTCACCGAGCTGTACCAGAAGCTGTCCGGGCGGCTCGACACTCTGATGGGACCGGCGACCGCGAGGCCCAGGGCGCAGACCGCTTCCACCCGTGACGGCAAGGGAATCCTCTTCGTCGCCCATGACGGCGAGATCAACCCCGCCGGGTTCCTGCCCCTCCCGCTGGGCAACGTGCGGGACGAGACCATCGCGACCATCTACCGGGACAACCCGGTGCTGCGCAGCATCCGGGCCGCCGAGTTCACCGGTCGCTGCGGTGTCTGCGAGTACGCGGACCTGTGCGGAGGGTCGCGGGCTCGCGCGTATGCCGCCAGCGGGGACCCGTTGGGTGAGGACCCGGCGTGCTCCTACCAGCCCGCCACTACCCCCGACCCGGCAGTGGGTGGCCACGGGGCGTAGCTCGGCTGTCCGTGCCGGGACCAATGGCCCTATCCGGACGGATGCCCCCAGGGGTACAGGTTGGACTCACAGTGCTCACGACCGTGGGCTGATCGAGAAGGCAGCAATGAGCAGCAAGGTGATGACCAGAAGCACCGTCCTTCCGCCCATGTGGAAGTCGGTGCTGGCGGTCGTTGCCCATCCCGATGACGGGTCATTCGGTCTAGGTGCGGTCCTGGACGCGTTCATCACCGCCGGCGCGAGGGTTCGGGTGCTCTGCCTGACCCATGGCGAGGCCTGGACGCTGCACGCCTCCCCCGGAGACCTGGCCACTCTGCGCGGCGCTGAGACGGCGTCGGCGGCCGACGTGCTTGGCCCCACCCGTGCCAAGCTCCTCGTGAGTCCGGACGGGACCCTGAGCGGGGTGTGTCAGACGAAGCTGGCCGCCGATGTCGTCGCCGTTGCCGATGCCTCCCACCCTGACGGACTGCTCGTCTTCGACACCGCTGGCGTCACCGGTCACCTCGACCACAAGGCCGCGACCGCCGCCGGACTGAAGGCCGCGGACATCCTGAACCTGCCGGTCCTGGGCTGGACCCTTCCGGAAGTCGTTGCGGCACAGCTGAACCGGGAGTACGGCGCCAGTCTCACCGAGCACCGGGAGGGGGACGTCGACCTGCGGGTGACCGTCGATCGCGCCCGGCTGCGCCTGGCCAGCCATACCAAGGGCGGGGCAATCCCCGGTAGCGTCCTGCGTCGCCGGCTGGAGCTGCTGGGCGAGACGGACAGCCTGCGCTGGCTTCGCCCACCTGGCGGCCCGGTGAGCGTCCCGGCACCTGTGGTGCCGGCGGCGCCGGCGGACCCACAGGCGATGCGGGTCGAGCACCGGGGAGGGGACCGTTTCGACATCAGCGTGCGCGGCCACATCATCACCGTCGACCAGCCCGTCAAGGATGGTGGCGCTGACACGGCCCCCACACCCACCGAGCTGTTC
>JANOHS010000456.1:0-12025 GCA_031406655.1 Micrococcales bacterium | reverse complement strand
TGGACGCAGTCGATGATGTGGCTGACCGCCGATGAGCTGAACGAGATCAACACGGCCGTGTGTGACCTTTTGATGAGCAGACTCGACCGTTTCGAGCACCCGGAGCGCAGACCCGAGGAGGCCCGCCTCTGCGCGTTCCTCGCGTGGGGAGTCCCGGCGTACGACCTGGAGACCGAGACAGACGGCAGTGGAGACAACGATGCGTAAGGCCTTCTCCCAGCAGGGTTTCCCGCGGCTGTTCACTGCCATCTCGACGAGCATGATGGGCGACTCCCTGATGCTCATAGTGCTGGGCATGTGGGTCAAGAGCCTGACCGGATCGAACGCCGCCGCCGGTATGACGTTCTTCTGGCTCGCGATCCCCAGTCTCCTGGCGCCGGTGGCGGGTCTCTACGTCGACCGGGTCCGCCGCAAGCCGCTGCTGATCTGGTCCAACGTCGCCTCGGCGGTCCTCGTCCTGCCCCTGCTCCTCGTCCGGGACGCCTCGCAGGTCTGGGTCATCTACCTGGTGGCGTTCTTCTACGGGATCTCCTTCGTGGTGATCCCGGCCGGGCTCAACGGTCTGCTCAAGGAGGTGATGCCCGAGGACATGCTGGTGGACGCCAACTCCTCGATCCAGACCATCAAGGAGAGCTTCCGCCTCATCGGACCGCTGGCCGGGGCCGCACTCTTCGCCGGCTTCGGCGGGGGAGCGGTCGCGGTGCTCGATGCGGCCTCGTTCCTCGTCGCGGCCGTGGTCATCCGATCCTTGAAGGTCGTGGAGGAGCTCCCCGACAGATCCCAGCAGCACTGGCGCCAGGAGATGACCGAGGGCATTCGTCACATCGCCGGCGAGCCGGTG
This sequence comes from Micrococcales bacterium, assembly GCA_031406655.1. Classification (GTDB taxonomy): domain Bacteria; phylum Actinomycetota; class Actinomycetes; order Actinomycetales; family Dermatophilaceae; genus UBA4719. The sequence goes on along the minus strand of JANOHS010000456.1, from coordinate 11,184 downwards.
CTCAAGCACACCCTGGTGGCTCTGGGCCTGTGCATCCTGGTCCTTGGCTTCAGCGAGTCACTGATCTTTGCCATCACCGACGCCTTCGGCAAGCCGGTCGAGTACGTCGGTTTCATGCTCACGATCCAAGGCGTTGGCGCTATTGCCGGAGGGCTCACGGCTCCCCGCATCGTCCGGAAGCTCGGTGAGGCCGGAGCCCTGGCGCTCTCCCTCGCGGTACTGGCTCTCGGGCTGGCAGTGATCGCGGCTGCCCCAGCCCTGTGGCTCGTCCTGGCTGGGATCGCCATCTTCGGCTACTCGCTGCCGCTGCTGATGATCGCCTTCGGCACCCTGCTGCAGCTGCGGACGCCGGGACGTCTGATGGGCCGGGTCTCGGCCGCGACAGACGTCGTCCTGGGCACGCCGCAGACGTTGTCGATTGCGGCCGGGGCGTTCCTCGTGACGCATTTCAGCTACCGCTCGCTGTTCGGTGTCATGGCCGCGGTGACGGCTCTGGCTGTCATCTACCTGCTGATCTCCTTGCGCGGCAGGCTCCTTCGACCGGAAGCGCACGCGGTGGGTCCACCGGTCGAGCCGACGTCGCCGCTGTCCGAGATACGTGTCGCCGACGAGCTGATCATCCTGCGCCCCAGTCGGCGATAGCCTCAGCTGATGCGAGCAGGAGAGACCCGGAGCATGGCGCGTCGGCGGATCTACCGCCGGCGCCGCCAGGTCGTGGGCGGCGGGCTGCTTCTGTGCGTCGTGCTCGTGGTCCTGGCCGGCTTCCGGCTGGCGGGCGTTCTGAGCAACGGCCCGGTTGCGGCGGCCGACGGCCCGCCCGCGACGGCCACGGCACCGAAGGCCGGCTCGGCCTCCGCGCCGTCGAGATCAGCCGGGCAGGCGGCGCCAGTACCCAACCCGACCCGGTCGACCGGCGAGTACCTTCGCGCGCCGGGCGGCACGGAGCGCCACGGGTCGGGAACGCTGGTCACCTACATCGTCGAGGTGGAGACCGGCACCGGACAGGGCGCGCCGGCCTTCGCCGCAGCCGTGGATGCCACGTTGGCCGACCCGAGAGGCTGGACCGGACAGGGGCGCTGGGCCCTGCAGCGGGTGACCACCAGCGATGCCAACCTCGTGATCCGGCTGGCCACTGCTGCCACGGTGGACAAGGTCTGCGCGACGGTGGGGCTGAACACCCGTGGGTACGTCTCGTGCCGGGCGGGCAACTTCGTCATGATCAACCTCGACCGTTGGCTGCAGGCTGTTCCGGACTACCGCGGAGACGTGGCCCTCTACCAGCGCTACGTCATCAACCACGAGGTCGGCCACCGGCTGGGTTATGGCCATCAGGCCTGTCCGGGGCAGGGGCGCCTGGCGCCGGTGATGCAACAGCAGACCTTCGGGCTCAAGGGATGTCTGGCCAACGGATGGCCCTATGTCGATGGGGAGTTCATCGCCGGACCGGCGGCCAGCTGAGGCAGCTAGTCCTCGAAGGAGTGCTCCGCGGCAGGGAACATCCCGCCGGCCACATCAGCGGCGTATGCGCGGGCGGCGTCGCCCAGGGTGGTGCGCAGGTCGGCATACCGTTTGACGAAGCGTGGCACCTTGCCCCCGCGCAGCCCGGCCATGTCCTGCCAGACCAGCACCTGGGCGTCGCAGCTCGGACCGGCGCCAATCCCGATCGTGGGTATGTGGAGCACCTCGGTGATCCGTGCGGCGACCGGTGCGGGCACCATCTCCATGACGACCGAGAAGGCGCCTGCCTGCTCAAGGGCGAGTGCGTCCTCGACGAGTGCGTCGCCCGCGTCCCCGCGTCCCTGAACGCGATAGCCGCCGAGGACGTGCTCGCTCTGAGGGGTGAAGCCGATGTGCCCCATGACCGGGATGCCGGCGCGCACGAGCAGCTCGATCTCCGGGACCATCGCGCGTCCGCCCTCAAGCTTGACGGCGTGTGCCAGACCCTCCTTCATGAACCGGGTCGCAGTGCCGAGCGCCTGGGTCGGACTGGCCTGGTAGGACCCGAACGGCAGGTCCGCGACGACGAGGGAGTGCTTGGCTGCTCTGGTGACGGCCCGGACCAACGGCACCAGGAGGTCAACGGTGACCGGCACGGTCGTCTCGTAACCGTAGACATTGTTCGCGGCCGAGTCGCCAACCAGGAGAACAGGAATGCCCGCCTCGTCGAAGATCTCGGCGGCGTACTGGTCGTAAGCCGTCAGCATCGCCCAGCGTTCCCCCCTCTCCTTCATCGCCTGCAGATGAGGGATACGGATGCGCTTGAGCGCGGACGGAGTCGATCCGGACGTGGTGCCGGCGCCACTGCCGTAGGGGGCGGGCTGTTCACTCATCTCTCTCCATTGCCAAACCTAGGGACTGTGCGGGGTTTCTGGTGCCAAACCTAGGGACTGTGCGGGGTTTCTGGTGCCAAACCTAGGGGGTCTGCTCGCGCCAGCGGCTGGTGATGGGTAGGCGTCGGTCCCTTCCGAAGGCCAACGAGGAGATCTTGGGTCCGGGGGCGAACTGACGACGTTTCCACTCGGCCCGGTCGACGAGCCCGATCACCTTGTCCACCACGGTGGGGTCGAACCCGGCCTCGACCAGCTCGGCCCGGCCGTGGGCGCCCTCGACGTAGCGGTCGAGGATCGCGTCGAGCAGGTCATACGGTGGCAGCGAGTCCTGGTCGACCTGGCCCGGGCGCAGCTCGGCCGAGGGTGCCTTGTCGATCGAGGCCAGGGGGATCGGCGGCTTCTCGCCACGGCGTTCGGCCTCGGCGTTACGCCATCTGGCCAGGTCCCACACCAAGGTCTTGGGCACGTCCTTGAGCGGCGCGTATCCGCCGACGCTGTCGCCATAGATCGTCGAGTAGCCGACCGAGACCTCGCTCTTGTTGCTGTTGGCCAGGACCAGGTGACCTTCCTGGTTGCTGAGCCCCATCCACACCAGGGCTCGCACCCGTGCCTGCAGGTTCTCCTCGGCCACTCCGGTGAGCTTCACGCTGTCCAGGAATGCGCTGACCATCGGCTCGATGGGGATGACCCGGTAGTCCAGGCCCAGGTTCTGCGCGAGCTCTTCGGCGTCGTCCTTGGAACCCTGGCTGGAGTACTTGCTGGGGTTGCTGATGGCGACGACGTTCTCCCCGCCAAGAGCGTCGGCGGCGATAGTGGCCACCAGAGTCGAGTCGATGCCGCCGGAGACGCCCAGCAGCACCGAGTGGAAGCCGTTCTTGCGCGCGTAGTCGTGCAGTCCCAGCTGGACCGCGCGATAGACCTCGCCGACCGGATCCAGGCGGGCGGCAAGCGTGGCCGGCGCGGCGGCATACGGGGCGATGGGCGTGTCACTGAGGGTGACGTGGACGACCCCTTCCCCCGCCGGGTGAGCTGCATCAACGGTGCTTGGCTCGAGGAACAGGTCGACCACGAGCAGGTCCTCGTCGAACTGCGGCCCGCGGGCCAGGACCTGCCCGGAAGCGTCGACCACCAGCGAGTCACCGTCGAAGATGAGCTCGTCCTGACCACCGACCATGTTCAGGTAGGCGAGAGTGCACCCGGCCTCGGATGCCCTTCGGGCCACCAGCTCGTAGCGGACGTCGTCCTTGTCCTGCTCGTAGGGCGACCCGTTGATGACCAGCAACAGCTCTGCCCCGGCCTCGCGGGTCTGGGCGACCGGTCCGCCCTCCTGCCATAGGTCCTCACAGATCGCGATGGCCACGTCGATGTCACCGATGCGCACGACGGTGAGGTCCTTGCCGGGGGCGAAGATCCGGAACTCGTCGAAGACGCCGTAGTTCGGCAGGTGGTGCTTGGCGTAGCGAGCCCTGACCTGGCCCTGGTACAGCACCGCGGCGCAGTTCTGCGGGAGTGGTCGGGTTGCACCGCTGGGGCTGTATGGCGCGTGGTCCAGGTAGCCGACGACGACCGGCAGGTCGCCGTGACCGTCGACGACGAGGCCGGTGGCCAGCTCCGCCAACGCAGCCCGCGAGGCATCGACGAAGGACGTCCGCAGCGCCAGGTCCTCGACCGGGTATCCGGTGAGCATCATCTCCGGGAACGCCACCAGATGCGCGCCGGCCTCGGCCGCCCTGGCCGTCCATTCGCGAACCGCCCGCGCGTTGCCACCCAGATCGCCCACGGTCGGGTTGACCTGAGCCAGGGCAAGTCGCATCTGCGCCATCACGCCAGCCTATCGACCGACGCCTGTCCTCACGGAGACGACCTCGCGCACTAACAGGCCACATCGACGATATGTCTCATATAGGAATGCCTTCCCAATTTGTCGCTTTTCTGTGAGAGTCACCCCAGCGCCGAAGTGGCGTGACCCAGAACAGGAGAAACTGTGAAACGACGTACCTTGCGCGTCCTGACGGGCGTGGCTGTTCTCGCCCTTGCCGTCTCGATCGTGCAGCTCCCTGCCCAAGCCGCAGATGTCCCAACCGACCGAGACCCGGCCGTAGCACAGACGAAGAAGCAGGACGACCTGTCGAGCCCGCTCAGTGACAAGCAGCGGGCTCTTCGCGAGACGGCCGTCCAGCAGGTCATCAAGGGCACCGCCAAGATCGAGATCAGGGGTGGGCAGCGCGTCATCAACCTTGGCAAGGGAGATTACGTCCAGTTCGCCGTCGAGCGCGAGGAGTCGATCTTCACGATCCTCTCCGACTTCGGCGCTCCGGCGAAGTCAACCGTCACCGGGGGGACGGCAGGCCCGCTGAACAACCAGATCCCGGAACCGGACCGCGACTGGGGTGACGGCTCCAAGAAGGCCAACGCCACGGACGACAACTCGACCTATTGGGTCGACAACTTCGACCAGGCTCACTTCAAGGACCTGATGTTCGGCGCGGGCGAGTCCTTCAAGGACTTCTACCTCAAGCAGTCCAACGGCAAGTTCCTGGCAACGGGCGACGTCAGCGACTGGTCCACGCTGCCCTACAACGAGGCCAGCTACGGCAGCAACGCGATCTCCGACTCGGCGGCCTACTGGCCGTTCATCGAGGACACGGCCACCGCCTGGTACAACTCCCAGGTAGCGCTCGGCAAGTCCGAGGCCGTGATCAAGACCTATCTCGCACAGTTCGACAAGGTCGACCGCTACGACTTCGACGGTGACGGCATCTTCAACGAGCCCGACGGCTACATCGACCACTTCCAGGCGATACACGCTGGTCAGGGCGAAGAGGCCGGCGGCGGCGCGCAGGGTGAGGATGCCATCTGGTCGCACCGCTGGTACGTCAACTCCAACGACTATCTGACCACCGGCCCGGCGAACAACCTTGCCGGCGGTACCCAGATCGGCAACACCGGGATGTGGATCGGTGACTACACCACCGAGCCCGAGAACGGTGGGCTCGGTGTCTTCACCCACGAGTTCGGTCACGACCTGGGTCTGCCGGACCTCTATGACACCGCCGGCGGCGACAACAGCACCGGGTTCTGGACGCTGATGAGCAGCGGCTCGTGGTTGAACCACGGCACCGACTCGATCGGCACCACCCCCGGCTACCTGGGCGCCTGGGAGAAGCTGCAGCTGGGCTGGCTGGACTACAAGCAGATCAACTATGGGACGAACGCCCTGGTCAAGCTCGGCCCGGCCGACCGCGTTGGCAAGACGCCACAGGCGATCTTGGTCAACCTGCCTGACAAGACGGTCAAGAACGACTACAACACCCCGCACTCCGGCCTGTCGGAGTGGTGGGGCGGCTCGGCCGACAACCTCAACAACACCCTGACCCGCACGGTTGACCTGTCAGCCGCCACGTCGGCGACGCTGTCGGCCTGGGCGAAGTACGACATCGAACCCGACTACGACTACCTCTATGGCGAGGTCTCCACGGATGCCGGGGTGACCTGGGCCAAGGTCGGAACGCCGATCGACGGCGCGTCGGACTGGACGCAGATCAGCTACGACCTGAGCCCTTACGTGGGCAAGAGCGTGCAGTTCCGCTTCCGCTACGCCACCGACGGCGGTCTGCACTTCGACGGCCCGTTCCTCGACGACCTGGTCGTGACCGTTAACGGCGCCACGGTGCTCACCGACGACGTCGAGGCCGGTGACAACGGCTGGGTCGCCAACGGCTTCACCCGGATGGGTGGCTCCACGACCAAGGTCGTCCCGCAGTTCTACCTGGCCGAGAACCGGGTCTACTCGGGCTACGACGCCACGCTGAAGACCGGTCCGTACAACTTCGGCTGGGCCGACACCAAGCCTGACTGGGTCGAGCGCTTCCCGAGCCAGAACGGTCTGCTGGTCTGGTACTCCGACGGCGCCTGCACGGACAACAACACCATCTCCCACCCGGGATGTGGCCAGGCGTTGCCGGTCGACGCTCGACCTGCGCCGATCACCTTCCCCGGCGGGTTCCTTCTCGGCAACCGTCGTCAGTCGTTCGACGCCACGTTCGGCCAGGAGGCCACCGACGCGGTGACCTTCCACCGCAACGGTGTTCCGAGCGTCGTGGCCTCGCAGCCAGCGATCCCGACGTTCGACGACACCGACCCGAACCGCTACTGGTCGAGCCTCAACCCCAAGGCCTCGACCAAGGTCGCCGGCTCGGGCACGAAGCTCAGCGTCCTGAGCACCAGCACGAACGGTGACCAGATGGCTGTCCAGGTGACAACCAGGCCGTAGGGGCTCACCGACCACGGAGGTCCCCGGGAGCTTCTGCTCCCGGGGACCTGCCTGTCCCCTGGGGTCGGGCAGGTGATCAGCCACGTCTATTAACCCGCACGAAACACGGTTAGGGCAGGATCGCGCTATGGATCGTCAACAGGAGTTCGTGCTGCGCACCATCGAGGAACGCGACATCCGCTTCGTGCGGCTCTGGTTCACCGACGTGCTCGGCCAGCTCAAGTCAGTTGCGATAGCCCCCGCAGAGCTCGAAGGTGCCTTCGCCGAGGGCATCGGTTTCGACGGTAGCGCCATCGAGGGGTTTGCGCGGATCTACGAGTCCGACATGCTGGTCAAGCCCGACCCGGGGACCTTCCAGGTACTGCCCTGGCGTGGCGAGAACCCTGGCACCGCAAGGATGTTCGGCGACATCGTTCTGCCTGACGGGTCTCCGAGCTTCGCCGACTCGCGGTTCGTCCTCAAGCGGGCGCTGGCCAAGGCTGCCGACCTCGGGTTCACGTTCTACACGCACCCGGAGATCGAGTTCTTCCTGTTCGAGCAGCCGATCAAGCCCGGGCAACCGCCGATTCCGGTGGACCAGGCCAGCTACTTCGACCACGTGCCGCACGGGACGGGCCACGACTTCCGTCGAGCCGCCATCACGATGCTGGAGAACATGGGCATCTCCGTGGAGTTCAGCCACCACGAGATGGCGCCGGGCCAGAACGAGATCGACCTGCGCTATGCCGATGGTCTCTCGACTGCCGACAACATCATGACGTTCCGCACGGTCATCAAGGAGGTCGCGCTCGAGCAGGGCGTCTTTGCCTCCTTCATGCCCAAGCCCTTCAGTGATCACCCCGGCTCCGGCATGCACACCCACCTGTCGCTGTTCGAGGGTGACCGCAACGCCTTCCACGAGGCTGGGGCGCCATACCAGCTCAGCCAGGTTGGCAGGCAGTTCATAGCGGGCCTGCTCCGGCACGGCGCCGAGATCAGTGCGGTCACCAACCAGTGGGTCAACTCGTACAAGCGGCTGTGGGGCGGGGGAGAGGCGCCGGCTCACGTGTGCTGGGGGCACAACAACCGCAGCGCGATGGTGCGCGTTCCGATGTACAAGCCGAGCAAGGACCAGAGCACGCGGGTCGAGGTGCGGTCGCTGGACTCTGCGTGCAACCCCTACCTGGCCTTTGCCGTGCTGCTGGCGGCTGGGCTCAAGGGCATCGAGGAGGGCTACGAGCTGCCTGATGAGGCCGAGGACGACGTGTGGAGCCTGACCGACTCCGAGCGCCGGGCGATGGGCATCGAGCCCCTTCCGGCGTCGCTGATCGACGCCATCACCGTGATGGAACGCTCAGATCTCGTGGCCGAGACCCTTGGCGAGCACGTGTTCGACTTCTTCCTGCGCAACAAGCGGGCGGAGTGGGCCGACTACAAGGGACAGGTCTCTCCCTTCGAGCTGGAGCGCTACCTGCCCCGTCTGTAGGAATGTCAGGGGTGCACCCGGTCCTCGGTAGATTGGCCCGGTGAGCGCATTCGCGAGGTCCGCCAGTCGCCCCGCCCGGCTGGCCCGGCTGGGGTTTGCCGACCCTGCCCGTGCAGACTCGCTCCTGGACGACTCGGCCCTGGCCGGGCTGAGTGACCCGCTGGATGAGGTGTTCGCTGACGGCCTGCCCGATGCCCTGAGCCTGGTGGCGGACCCCGACCTCGCCCTCCTCGGGCTCGTTCGCCTGATGGAGTCGTTGCGCCAGACGGACATCGACGGCGAGGACCACGTGGGGGACCTGATCGCCGCCCTGCGCCACGCCGGCCCGGGACGTGACCGGCTGCTTGCTGTTCTGGGAGCTTCCACCGCCCTGGTGGACCATCTGGTGACGCACCCGGGTCACTGGCGCTGCGTCACCGACGCCACCCGCCAGAGCGCCGAACAACGCCGCGACGCCCTGGTTACGGCGGTGACCGACGCAGGGGCGAGAGGTGACATCCTGCCGGCGTATGACGCCCTGAGAGTGGCGTACCGCCGCAACCTGCTCGCGATCGCGGCGCTGGACCTGACGGCGGAGAGGGCGGTTGACGAGCTTCCACCCACGGCTGCGGCACTGGCCGATCTCGCCGCAGCCGCACTGGAGGCAGCTCTGGTGATCGCCCGCGCCGAGGTCGGGAAGGCAGCGGACGGATGCCGCTTCGCCGTCATCGGGATGGGCAAGTGCGGGGGACGCGAGCTGAACTATGTCTCCGACGTCGACGTCATCTTCGTGGCCGAGCCGGTCAGCGGTGAAGCCGCCGATGAGACGCTCGCGCTGACGGTCGGCACCCAGCTGGCAACGGCGCTGATGCGAGCCTGCTCAGCGGCCACGGCCGAAGGTACTCTCTGGCCGGTCGACGCGGCGCTGCGTCCGGAGGGCAAGAACGGGCCGCTGGTCCGAACGGTTGGCAGTCACCTGCAGTACTACCAGCGCTGGGCCAAGACGTGGGAGTTCCAGGCCCTGCTCAAGGCCAGGGCCGTCGCCGGGGACGCCGGTCTTGGCCGCGAGTACCTCGAAGCCGTAACCCCGCTGGTGTGGGAAGCCGCAAGTCGTGAACACTTCGTGGAGGACGTCCAGGCGATGCGCCGCAGGGTCGAGGAGAACGTCCCCGCGGCCGAGTCGGCCCGCCAGCTCAAGCTCGGTCCGGGAGGTCTTCGCGACGTCGAGTTCAGCGTCCAGCTGCTGCAGCTCGTCCACGGGCGGACTGACCTGAAGCTGCGGTCCGGCACGACGCTGGAGGCCCTGGCAGCGCTGTCCAAGGGCGGATACGTCGGGCGCGAGGATGCCGCGGTCCTTGACCGGTCCTATCGGCTGTTGCGCACCCTCGAGCACAGGATCCAGCTGTTCCGGCTGCGGCGTACACACCTGATGCCCAGCGAGGAGGGAGATCTGCGACGGCTCGGCAGGGCCGTCGGCCACCGGAGGGACTCCGCACGAGCCGTGGTCGCCCAATGGCAGGAGCAGGCGCGTGAGGTGCGCCGGATCCATGAGCGGCTCTTCTACCGACCGCTACTGACCGCAGCGGCAAGACTCAGCACCACGGAAGCGCACCTGACTCCCGAAGCTGCACGAGAACGTCTGGCAGCGTTGGGTTTTCGCGATCCAGCGGGGGCGATGCGCCACCTTTCAGCTCTCACGGAGGGGCTCAACAGGCGGGCTGCGATCCAGCGGACCCTGCTGCCGGTCATGCTCGGCTGGTTCGCCGACGAGGCGGACCCCGACGCCGGCCTGCTCGCCTTCCGCCGGATCAGCGACTCACTGGGCACGACCCACTGGTATCTCAGGATGCTTCGCGACGAGGGAAGTGCGGCGGAGCGGCTGGCTCACGTCCTGGCCCGAAGTCGTTATGCGGCAGACCTGCTCACCCGCGCACCCGAGTCGGTGGCCATCCTCGGGGCCGCCGGAGGTCTGACTCCGCGCAGCCGCAGGGCCCTCCTGGCCACGATGACCGCGGCGAGCGCCCGCAAGGAGACCGCCGATGATGGGATGACCGCGGCGCGCGTCGTTCGACGCCAGGAGCTCTTTCGCATCGCGGTTGCCGATCTGACCGGAAGGCTGGACCTCGCCGGCGTCGGTGCGGCTCTGACCGACCTGACATCGGCCACCTTGCAGTCCGGTCTCGACATTGCCACGAAGGCCGTGGAGTCCGATCTGGGACAAGAGCTCGGCACCCGCCTGCTGGTCGTGGGCATGGGCCGTCTGGGTGGTGGCGAGATGGGCTACGGATCGGATGCTGACGTCATGTTCGTCCACCGGGCCGACGACGGCGTGGACGAGACGGTCGCCCAGAAGCACGCCACCCTGGTCGTGCAGGAGGTCATCCGCCTGTCGGGGCTCGCCGGCCCGGATCCACAGCTCGTCATCGACCCTGGCCTGCGGCCCGAGGGCAAGGCAGGGCCGCTGGTGCGCTCGCTGGAGGGGTATGCCGCGTACTACCAACGTTGGTCCCTGAACTGGGAGGCCCAGGCCCTCCTGCGCGCCGCCCCGGTGGCCGGCGACGAGGACCTCGGTCAGGCGTTCTGCGACCTGATCAACCCGATCAGGTGGCCCCAGGGCGGGGTGTCTGCTGCCGCCATACGGGAGATCCGCCTGCTCAAAGCAAGGATGGAGTCCGAGCGCCTGCCACGGGGCGCAGATCCCAAGACCCATTTCAAGCTGGGGCTTGGTGGTCTCTCCGACGTCGAGTGGACGGCTCAGCTCATGCAACTGCGCCACGGCTGGGAGATCGAGGGTCTGCGCACCACCGGGACGCTCGAGGCCCTGGTCGCTGCGGGAGAGGCGGGCCTGATCCCGCCCGCTGACGTCGAGACGATGGCACTGGCCTGGACGTTCGCGTCCTCCCTGCGCAACGCCGCGGTGCTGTGGCGCGGCCGGCCGGTTGACGCACTTCCCAGCGACCTGCGCGACGCCGACGGGATCGGCCGGATCGTGGGTCGCGAGGCCGGGCAGGGCGCCGGGCTCGCCGAGGCTTATCGGCGTCTGGCCCGACGCGCGAGGGCTGCGGTCACGGCCAACTTCTACGAGTCGCACTAGCTTGTCGCAATAGACGGGTAACCTCGCCTTGATGAGCCATTCG